>CAZFPG010000129.1:0-8530 GCA_964521055.1 uncultured Marinobacter sp. | reverse complement strand
TGAGTGCATGAAACACGGGAACCCGATCAGGTTCCCTGATTCCTGTTGCATAATCGCGACATTATAACCAGACTATCGCCCTGAAACGACCAGCCCGGTCAAATCGGCGTCAAACCCCGCCGACCCCCAGTCAGAGAGTGGTTAAAAGGAAGTCATGGGAACGCTGATTCTCGCGGTCACTTCATTATTACTGTACAGCATCGGTACTGCCCTGCAGGCGCTCAGCTTCAGGGGCCGGGTGCACACCAATCTCGCGGTAACCACTCTCATCGGCATGCTGGCACTGACCGCCCACGGCCTGCTCATCGCCCAGACAGTCCACCGCGAAGGCGGCTTTGATTTCGGATTCTTCCAGAGTTCGGTACTGATTTCATGGCTGATTGTGCTCCTGTTGCTGGGGCTCAATCTTCGCAAGCCGGTGCAGAGCCTGTTTCTCGGCGTTTACCCCCTGGCAGCACTTGCCATTATCGCCGGGCTGATCACCCACTCTCCGTCCCGGCTGGTTCCGGACGACAGCTACGGCATGCTGTCCCACATCGCGCTATCGGTCACAGCCTACAGCCTGTTCACCCTTGCGGCCATACAGGCGGCGTTACTCTACCTCCAGAACCGGCAACTCAAGCACAACTACAACAGCATTCTGATCAGGAACCTGCCGCCCCTGCAGACCATGGAATCCCTGCTGTTTGAAATGGTCTGGGCAGGCGTGGTGATGCTGGTACTGGCCATCGTGACCGGGGCGCTTTTTATTAATGACATTTTTGCCCAGGACCTGGCACACAAGACCCTGTTCTCGCTTCTGTCCCTGATTGTGTTCCTGGCACTGCTGGTCGGACGCTACACCCGTGGATGGCGCGGCATAACCGCCAGTCGCTGGACCCTCGCCGGCTGCGCCCTGCTTATGCTCGCTTTTTATGGCAGCAAGTTTGTGCTCGAACTGATCTTCCACCGTGGCGGTTGATGATACCCATAAAAGCCCCGGTTCCGGTACACACTTGACACTGCGCTCACCAACCGCCTATTTTCCCCTCTTGTCAGCAATATAAGGACATTCAGTCTTGAACGAGACATCGCTCACCGCGCTGTTCATCATCCTGGCAGGACTTATTCTGCTGTCCGCCTTCTTCTCCAGCTCCGAAACCGGCATGATGTCTCTCAATCGCTACCGGTTGAAGCACATGGCCAAGACCGGCCACAAGGGCGCCAAGCGGGCACAGGGGCTGCTGAACCGCACAGACCAGCTGATCGGCGTCATCCTCATCGGCAACAATTTCGTCAATATTTTTGCCTCAGCCATTGCCACCGTTATCGCCATTCGCATCTGGGGTGATGCCGGCATTGCCATTGCCACCGTTTCGCTGACCATTGTCATACTGATATTTGCAGAAGTCACACCGAAAACCCTTGCGGCACTGTTCCCGGAAAAAATTGCCTTTCCCGCCAGCCACATACTGGGACCGCTGCTCAAGATACTGTACCCGGTTGTCTGGGCGGTTAACCTGTTCACCGGCGCCATACTCAAGATTATCGGTGTATCCGCCAACGATGCCGCCAACGAACACCTCAGCCGGGAGGAACTCAGAACCCTCGTCAACGAGGCCGGAGCGCTGATCCCGGCGAAGCACAAGGACATGCTGGTCAGCATTCTGGATCTTGAGAAGGTCACGGTGAATGACATCATGGTGCCCAGGAATGAAGTGGTGGGCATTGACCTGGAGAACGACCTCGACACCATCCTGCGCCAGCTCAGAAGTAGCCAGCACACCCGGCTTCCGGTTTTCAAGGGCGATATCAACAATATACAGGGTGTGCTTCACCTGCGTAATGTCTCGAAACTGCTGCTGCAGGATGACATCAACAAGGCCATGCTGATGCAGCTTTGCCGGGAGCCCTACTTCATCCCGGAAAGCACGCCGCTGAACACACAACTGATCAACTTCCAGAAGGAGAAGCGGCGCTTCGGCATCGTGGTTGATGAGTACGGCGAGGTTCTTGGCCTGGCCACGCTGGAAGACATACTTGAAGAAATCGTCGGCGAGTTCACCACCGACTACGCCGCCACCAGCCCCGACATCATTCCCCAGGATGACGGCACTTTTATTATCGATGGCACCTCGGCCGTCAGAACCATCAACAAAACCCTTGGCTGGAAGCTCCCCATTGACGGCCCCAAGACCCTCAACGGCCTGATCACCGAAACCCTGGAAAACATTCCCGACACCAACGTCTGCCTGAAAGTGGGCGGACACCGTGTTGAAGTGCTCCAGATCAAGGACAATGTAGTCAAGGCGGCAATCGTTCACCCCAGGAAGCGGAAAAAGCGCTCCACAGGCTAGATCATCCGGTTATAACAGGAATTTCTTTAGAAAGATCAAAATTTAATCTTTCTCTTGACCCGACAGCCGTTCACACCAAGACTGAAGACGTGCGAAATAACAATAATGAACAGGAGTACGTCCATGAGTCTAACCCATACCCTGGGTCTGTTTACGCATCCGGATCGCGAATGGGAAGCCATTCGTAATCAGCCGGAATCCATTGGCAAGCTTTACTTTCGCCATGTTTTGTTACTGGGACTGATCCCGGCCATCGCGGGCTTCTATGGCAGCTCCCAGGTTGGCTGGCAAATCGGTGACGGCCAGGTAATCAGGCTGACGACAACCAGTGCCCTGCAACTGACTGTCATGTTTTACTTCGCCATGCTGGCAGGCATTTATATCATTGGGCGATTCATCGACTTTTTTGCGGCGACCTACGAGGTCAAAGACAGCAACCCGAGAGGGGTTACGCTGGCAGCTTACACAGCAACACCGGTATTTTTGTTGGGCATCGCCGCGGTGTATCCCAACATCTGGTTAAACATGATTGTAGGGCTGATCGCGATTACCTATGCAGTCTACCTACTGTACGAGGGACTGCCGATACTGATGAAGATACCGGCAGATCGCGGTTTCATGTTCGCCTCTGCGGTACTGACCGTTGGCCTGGTTATGTTTGTTGCCCTGCTCGCCATTACCGTGGTGATCTGGAGTGTCGGCATCGGCCCGGTTTATGTAAGCTGATGCCGGTCAGGCCGTCCATCTGGAGACCGGGGCACCTTCGGGAGTCCCGGAATTTGTTATTTATGGGCACTGTTAGCATTTGGTCATGTTACCAAGTGTTAAAATGAGGTAGATTTAACTTATAAACAATAAACGCAGTTGTAAGCTCGGTCATGTATCCGGTTGAGGCGTACACAGGAGTCGGCCATGAATAAGCAGTCCGGCATACATTATCTCCGCGAGCACCGGGAGGCTGGGAGTTCAAACCCCGTACCTGCACAGGTGGTCCGCATCCGTGACACTGTTGTCGCCGGACTGGGAGATTTGTTGCAGGGTGCATTTGACGCTGTTGATGACTCGCTGTTCGAGCTGGCAAACAATGCCAGGAGCAACAACGAGCAGAACCGCTATTTCGAAGCTATGCGCGAAATTCGCATCAAACGGAAGGGTGTAGAGCGCCATTTCCAGAATGCGGTCGCACAACTGTTTGCGAACCCACCCCGCAGTGGAAGCGTGGCTGCGGATGAAAGCCTGGCCAGTCAGGCCAACTCAGACAGCCTGTCACTGGTAGGTGACGATGACCTGGAAGAACAGGTCGCCCTCAACGCCATGATCACCAAGTCCAGGGTTCACTTTCAGGGCCCCCTGCTTCAGTTGCAAACCCGGTTCAGCGTGGTTTATCCCGGCGCCAGCGATGAAGCGCCCGTCAACCCCATGGCACCCGAACACCTGTGCAGCGCCTTTGTGGAGGCCATCCAGGCCCTTGAAATCCAGATTCGCGAACGCCTTATCCTGCTCAAGCAGTTTGATCGCTACGTTGTTTCCAACCTGGGCATGTTGCTGGATGAAGCCAACCGGATACTGATCCAGGCCGGCGTCATCCCGAACTTCCGTTACCACGGCAAGACAGGCAAGCAGCAAGGTGGTTCTGCCGCGGGCACTGGTGCCGCAGAACAGCCTGCAGGTGGAGCCGCTCCCTCTGCAGGCAGTCAGCAGGGGCATCACGAAGGCGCAATGTTCGAGCAAATCAGGCAGATGCTCGCCCTCCAACGCGCCAATGCCGGCATTCCGCCAAGGTCCTCCGACCCGAATGTTCACGTCATAGGCGGGGCAGAGCTCGCCAGCCTGCTTGGCTCCCTTCCCCAGCAACCCCGGGGTGAAGAGATCACCGGCAACCTGAGCGCCGGCGAGCCGGTAATGGTTGATCTTTACCAGGTGGTACAACAGCTGCTGGCTCAGTCTGAAGAAGCCACCAAAGAAGGCAAGAAACCCGCACTGAACGAAATGGACGAGGACCTGATCAACCTGGTGTCCATGTTGTTCGAGTTCATTCTGGACGATTACAACCTGTCCGCGCCCGTGCAGGTGCTGATCAGCCGCCTGCAGATCCCCATTCTCAAGGTGGTTATCAAGGACAAGACGTTCTTCAGCAAAGCCACCCATCCCGCTCGCCGCCTGCTTAACTCGCTTGCCCGGGCAGGCATTGGCTGGAGTGAAAGTGACGAGAAAGCGCGGGACAAGCTGTACGAGCAGATCCATGCTGTTGTAGCGCGGATCCTGAACGAATTCGACGGTGATGTATCCCTGTTCGAAACCCTGTGTGAAGAGTTTGAACAGTTCCTGGCGAGAGAAAACCGCAAGTCTTCCCTCGTGGAACAGCGCACCCGCGAATCCGAACGCGGCCGCATCAAGTCACAGAAAGCCCAGGAAACCGTAGACCAACTGCTGCAGAAAAAGCTGGCCCGCTACAAACTGCAGGAGCCGGTGCGAAATATACTGCTGAACGGCTGGAGCCGGGTCATGTTTCTGGCTTACCTCCGGGACGACGTGGAACATCGCTGGCAGCAGACCGTTCGGGTTGTGGATGACCTTATATGGTGCCTTCATCCACACCAGGACGACGAAGAGCGGGACCAGTGGGTCCGTGTGGTACCCGGGCTGCTGAAATCGCTCCGGGCCGGCCTTGAGGAGGTCTCCTACAATTCATCCAAGCTGGATGAAATGATGTCGGACCTCAAGCACGAGTTAACAGAAGCATTCCGTGCCAATGCGCTGGCAGAGGCCATGGAAGACGTGCCGGCGCCGGAACCCGAGGAAGAGGAGCCGGTCGCCCATCAAACGGCCATACAACGGCAGCAGGAACTGGAAGATGCGGCGATTGCCGAATATGTGGCACAGATTGACGCCATTGAAATCGGCAACTGGGTGGAATTCAACCTGGTCAACGGTGCCAGCTTCCGCTGCAAGCTGTCTGCGATTATCGAAGAAGCTGATTGCTTCGTCTTCGTTAACCGCATGGGGCTCAAGGTTATTGAGAAATCCCGCACCGACCTTGCCCACGAGATGCGGCGCGGACGCCTGACTGTCCTTGAACAGGGCGCACTGATTGATCGCGCGCTGGATGCTGTTGTAGGCAGCTTACGGAGCAAGGCGGGGTAAGCTAGCGGCAATGCTGGAGTATGGCAAGGTTACCGGCCTTCCGGGAAATTACCGGATTGCCCTGGCACTATCGGTCGCCTTGCTGCTCCATACCCTGGTGATGTCAGTTCTGCCTTTCACCCTTCCCGAAACGGAAGCCCATCGCCGCACCGTGCGGGTGGAACTCATCAGCCCCGGCAGCGAGCCCGCTACTGAGTCCACTTCCCCCACGGCTTCGAAGGTGCCGGAAACTCAACCTGCAGACTCGTCCGCAGAGATGGCCAGCCCGGAGCCGTCTTCCCGTCCGGAAATTGCCACCCCGGACTCTTCCCGCAACAAAGACAGCGAACCCGGGGAAGCACCACAACCCTCCCCCCAGGCACAGGCCACTGACCAGCCTTCCGCAGACTCCGCCCCCGCTCGGGCATCCACCGCATCAGCCGTGGGCAGCCCGAAAACGACGGCGGAAACAGAGCCCGAGCCGATCACACAGATTACCCCGTCACCCCGGGAAACCGATACCTACATAGCGAGCCTGGCAGCCCGTGTGGGCAAAGAGCTGGACAAACGCCCCGTTCCATCCAGCCGCCAGATCGCAAAGCCGGTTACCATGGAACTGGAACTGACACTGATGGGTAGTGGTGCGCTGACCAGCGCAAGGGTGACCCGGTCGACGGGGTTCAGTGACATCGATCAGACAGTCTACCGGGCAGCGCTGCTTGCCAGCCCCTACCCTCAACCGCCGGATGAATACTCAGGAAGAAAGCGCTTCCGGGTTGAACTGATTTTCAGCCCGGAACGCCTGTAAATGCCGTTGTTCAGGCTTCGGCCTGCTTGACAGCAGCCTTGACCTGTTCAGCCAGCTCACCACTCTCGGACATTTCCAGAATGATATCGCAGCCGCCAACGAGCTCGCCGCTGATATAGAGCTGCGGGTAGGTCGGCCAGCTTGAGTAGACTTTCAGGCCTTCACGCAATTCCTGATTATCAAGAATATTCACGAAGGCAAAGCGCTCACCACAGGCCATCAGGGCCTGGACGGTCTTGGCGGAAAAGCCGCACTGCGGAGCCTGCGGAGTACCCTTCATGTAAAGGATAATGGGATTTTCCTCAAGCTGGCTCTTGATGGTTTCGTTGATATCCATGGACACTTACCTCTCATTGGAAACGGAATCGCCTTGCGGCAATCTCATTGGCTTCATTGTACACGTACCGGCTTTGGCACCAAACACCGACATTGATCTGGCACAACCACCCGGCCCGGTGGCGTTGTCTTCAGAACCCTGACGGGCTAGACTTGAGCCCCTGTCTTTCAGGCAGCCAGGCAACCCCCGACTTCGTATCCCGCCAGTGCGGCTTTCGCCGCGAGCTGGCGTATTGTCGTTTCACGACAATAACCGCTGCGGGCCGGTTGTAATCACGAACATGCCCCGGAATTCAGAGACAGGGTTATCGATCAACTAAGGGCCATAGCATGGCAGCAAGACATTTTCTCACACTCAACGACCTGAGTTCTGACGAGCTCGAGCAACTGCTGGATCACGGCACCCGACTCCGCGATGTGTGGCGCCAGGGAACCGTGCGGGAAACCCTGAAAAACCGTGTGCTGGCCATGATCTTCGAGAAATCCTCGACCCGCACCCGGGTTTCGTTCGAAGCCGGCATGACACAACTCGGTGGCGCCGCCCTGTTCCTCTCCCCCCGCGACACCCAGCTCGGCCGTGGAGAGCCCATTGAAGATTCGGCCATCGTGATTTCCAGCATGGTGGACGCGGTTATGATCCGTACCTTCGCCCACGGTACTGTCGAAAAGTTTGCAGCGGCCTCCAGGGCGCCCGTCATCAACGCGCTCACAGACGACTTCCACCCATGCCAGTTGCTGGCCGACATGCAGACCTACCGTGAACACCGGGGCAGTATACGCGGCGGCACGGTGGCCTGGATTGGTGACGGCAACAATATGTGCCAGTCCTATATTAATGCGGCCGCACAATTCGGATTCAACCTTCGCGTGGCCTGCCCGGAAGGTTATGAGCCGGACAACAGGCTGGTGGAAGCCCAGGGACAGCACGTCGCTATCGTTCGCGATCCCGCGGAAGCGGCCAGGGGGGCAGACCTGCTGGTTACCGACGTATGGGCATCCATGGGCCAGGAAGATGAGCAGAAGGCGCGCGAAAAGGCGTTCCGCGATTATCAGATCAACCCGGGGCTGATGAACCTTGCCGATAAGGACGCCCTGTTCATGCACTGCCTACCCGCCCATCGCGGCGAGGAAATTTCCGCGGACATGATGGAGCATCCCCGCTCCGTGGTCTGGGACGAAGCCGAGAACCGCCTGCATGCCCAGAAAGCATTGCTTGAGTTCCTGATACTCAATCGACTGGACTGACTGGATGACTGAAAGCCTGGCTCAGCCCGCCGACTGGCTGCTGGAAGTAAACAACCTGTCCTGCGGCTATGGTAACGGCTCGGTGGTAAAGGACGTCAGCTTTGCCCTGAGCCACGGCGACATCGGCTGCCTGCTCGGCCCCAGCGGCTGTGGTAAAAGTACGATCCTGCGGGCCCTGGCGGGGTTCCTGCCCATCAATATCGGTGAGATCCGCCTGCAGTCCAGCTCCATCAGCCTTCCCGGCCGCACGCTGGCCCCGGAGAAGCGCCGTATCGGCATGGTATTCCAGGACTATGCACTGTTTCCGCACCTGACCATTGCCGAAAACGTAGGGTTTGGCCTGCGCAAAGAAGACCGCAAGGAAAAACGCCAGAAGGTCATGGAGCTGCTTCAGCTTGTTCATCTTCAGGATCTTGCCGGGAGCTATCCCCACGAACTCTCCGGTGGCCAGCAGCAGCGGGTGGCACTCGCCCGGGCACTGGCCCCCGAGCCAACACTGATCCTGCTGGACGAACCGTTTTCGAACCTGGATGCAGACCTTCGCCGGCGGCTCAGCCTGGACGTCCGGGAAATCCTCAAGACCCTCGGCATCAGCGCCATCCTGGTCACCCATGACCAGCAGGAAGCCTTTGCCATGTGTGATCAGGTAGCGGTCCTGAAAGACGGCGGCATCCAGCAATGG
>CAZFPG010000128.1:0-8572 GCA_964521055.1 uncultured Marinobacter sp. | reverse complement strand
GTCCGCAATCTGGAACAGGTGCTGGCCGTCAAAAGCGGTTCCCGCCTGCGCTGGGACATTGAGGGAATCTACCGGCCTTCCACTGTCAGGATCGATGGCGTTCAGTTTGCCATCCGATGCAAACCAGATGCGCTGCCCATCGAACGTAACGCCATGGACCTGTTCCGCCCCGGGGAAGGGGCCATACTCGTTGAGAATTTCTGCGTTTAGCTGTTTCATGTTCATCTCCTGGTTGATTGAATCACGGCCCCATTTTAGGTAACCGGGAGCGAACCAGGGAGTAACAAGATTGTCGCGAACCCGGCGATAGGTGGCGTTGTCCAGCGGCAGTTGCGCCCACGGCCGAAGGAGTAAACCTTGCCCTCTGTCGCCAGTGTATCGAGTGCCCGTTGCACGCTTCGCTGCCCGATATCCAACGCCAATGCCAGTGCGGAACTCGACCAGGATTCACCATCGGAAAGCAGTGCGAGCACATCCGCGTGTTTTTCCTCTACCGGCCAGGCCAGAACCACAACCTCGCATACATCGTGCGGTGCCAGTACGAAGCCCCGTGATGTGGCGTTCACGTCTGCCAGCGTTTTCAGTAAGCCGCGAAGTCGCCCAATCTCGACCCGCAGGCGTGCACGATGCGAGTCGTCAGCATATTTCGTGCGAAAGGCCCGAGCAATCAGTTCATCACGCGCCACCTGGTTCGGCCAGGCTTCGGCCATGATACGCAGTAAGGTAAACAGCACCGGGCGCGTTGCGAGCGAAACAACGTTTTTCTTGTGCTTCACGACATAGCGGCAGGAGTCGACAACAAACGCCTTCGAGTTCATTAGCGTTTCAACATCGTCCAAAAGCATCAGCCGCTCAGCGTCCATTGAGATCAGGCGAGCAGCGGGCAGGTCCAGGAGTTCAACCACACCTGCAACCTCGGCCGCGAGTGCCGGGATGCCAGCGTCTTGGGAAGCACGTTCGGCTCGCATGAGGGCATCGCGCGCGACCCCGGACTCCAGGCGACGCATGGCGATCCCTGCAACCATGAGTTCATGGACGGTTCTCAAAGCCGGAGGTAACGAGGTGGGATCCATGGCATCAAGTTCCTGCTCGGCTTCATCGAGCCGACCGATCAGCAGCCAGCGCCGGATATCGATATAGCGCGCGTGCGCCGCGTTCGCCCGATCACCATGCTTTTCAAGTATTTCGCGTGCTGCGTGGAGCTTCTTGGCGGGCCAGCCGAGATCCCGCGAAGCGAGTGCGATTTCCGCCTCGGCAACGAGGCACTTTGCACGAGCCAATGGTTCGTGCGGACCAAAGGCGCGCGCAGCATCGCTTACCAGCACCCGGGCGCGATCAAGTTCACCAAGCTGTGCCATGGCGATGCCGCGCAGCGCAAGCGCCGGTGCGTCGTCACGCAAGGCAACGCAATTTAACGCAGCTAACGGGTCACCCATCGCGAGGGCACGGCCTGCAGCCGCGATCAGCGAATCCATTCCCGCAAACTCTCACCCAGGTGGGACTGGGGATAGGACCAGTGTTCCTCCTCCATACCGATCTCTTCCTCCCAGGATCTGATTTGCTCTTTGACCTGCTCGAACATGGCCTCGGGATCGGTGAATGACAGGCCCACGCTCTGATACACGGCCTTGGTGAACCAGGTCATTTCAGAGTCGTCGCCGCAGCCAAAGGACGTGCGGTCCTCCCGGGCGGAGGTCATGATCAGTGTATTGCTGTCCTTGAGTTCGTTAATCCACTGCCCGGAATAACACGCGGAGACCACCAACAGTTTCCTGCGGGCGTTCAGTGGCTCCAGCATCTCCGCAAAGTCCTCTGGCGACAGGTCCGGCAACTCGACGCCGGGTTGCTGTAAAAGCAGTTGCCCGTTCTGTTTACCATGGCTGACCAGGTGGATAACAAGCAGGTCTTCCTCCGGGTTCATTTGCTCATCCAACGCTTGCAGGGCTGTTGCGATGGAAGGCCGGGTGGCCAGGGGGAAGGTTTCGTAATCCCGGTGGTTGAGCAGCATGATGGCGCGATTCTCCACATCAAACTGTGCCTGCAGGCCTGTTCTGGCAACCTGGATGTCGCGCTTGAAAACAGACTCGGTGCCATCGCCACCCACGGCGAGGAAATAGGCATCCGTCTCGTCAGGCCGTTCAGGTTCCAGGCTTTCAATCTGGTTGTGCAGGCGCTGTCGGTCTTCGGCGAGGATCTTTTCGGTGAGGGGCGCTGGTGGCTCTTCAGGAACATACTCCTCCCTATCAACAAATTCACCGTATTCCCAGGTTCCGGAGAGGCTTCCCATATCCTCGAATCTATCGGGGTAGGAGTAGGTGCCTTCGCCATGGTAATACCAGTCGCGGAATTCCCCCTCATAGGTACCATAGTCAGTAATGTGCTTTCCCTTCACGGGTTTGCCATCGACGAACTCGGCGATATAGACGCTGCCATTGGCTTCGTAGCGCCCTTTCCCGTGGAACTCATTGTCCTGGAACTCCCCTTCATAACGGCTGTCTTCGTCCTCGAGTACGCCCTGCCCCGCCATCACGCCTTTCCGGAACTCGCCTTCGTAACGCCAACCTGCCCTGGACTCGAGAGCACCCAGGCCATGCCAGTACCCCTCCCGGAACTCACCACTGTAGACTGTCCCGCTGACAAATTCCTGAACCCCCTGCCCATGGAAGAGTCCGTCCTGGATGTCACCGGAATAGGTACTGCCATCCGGAAGGCGAGCATCAGGCGACAGTAGCTGTGGCGCGTCGCAAGCGGTGAGTAGAAGAGCGACGATCATTGGCAGGGTTATGCGCAAGGGGTGCAGTAAAACCGTCATCATCTTGGTTTCTGGTCCTGGGTGGCGAGAATGATATGCCACTGTTCATCGGTAACCGGCATAACCGAAAGCCTGTTGCCACGCCTGGTCAGCGGTAAACCTTCCAGCCCGGGCATGGACTTGATCTCATCCAGGGAGATCAGTCGCTCCAGCTTTCTCACGTAGGCCATGTCCACGGCCTGCCAGCGGGGCTTATCCCTGGTGCTTTTTTCATCATAGTAGGGGGACTTGGCATCAAACTGGGCCGGATCCGGGTAGGCACCTCGGGCCACCCGGGCTATGCCCGCGATACCAATGTGTTTGCAGCTGGAATGATAGATGAAAACCTCGTCTCCCTCGCCCATCTCCATCAGAAAATTCCGGGCCTGGTAATTGCGGACCCCGTCCCAGGGAATAGTCTGGCCTGCTGCGTTTGCAAAGTCATCAATGCTGCATTCAGACGGCTCGGTTTTTACCAGCCACTTTGCCATGATCAGCTCCTGGATGATTGGAAACGGCTCCCTTCGGCTTCAGCCTTTGCGCGTTCTACTGGCCAGCCCCTCCCAAAGTGCATTGGCAACAACACCGAGCGCGCCTTCCCGCCGGCGTATCACGTGTAGTTGGGAACGGCGGATCGGGTAGCCCTCCAGATTCAGCGGGACCAATACACCGGACTCCAACTCCTCGGTTATCAAATGCTCCGGTATACCTCCCCACCCCATACCGGCGACCACAATCTCCTTTTTAGCGGCAAAATCCGACACCGTCCACCGCAAACCATCCGGCACCAGGTCCCGGCTCTGGTCATACCTTCCCTTGCCGGTGCCAGCCACCACAACCTGCACATAGGGGCGCATTTCGGCATTGCCAAGCCGCTTGTGACTGCATGCCGGGCCATAGTCGGGATGAGCCACCGGTATAATATTCACCATGGCGTAGGGAGTGGCAAGAACAGCCTCAGCGGCCAGCCCATCCAGAGTGGCAATGATGAGCTCGGTTTCTCCCGCCATGAGACGCTCAGCACTCCCGCCCATGGCATCGGACATCAAGCGGATATCCGTGGCGGGGAACGTCTTTTTGACGTCGCCAATCACCGACAGGAGCCCGCCCAGTGGGCAGGTGGCGGTCACCGAAAGCCGCACCTCCGCTTCCTGACTGGCAGACAACTTACCAGCCAGTTCCTTCAGGGATTGCACCTGATCCAGCACAACCCGCGCCTGACGGTAAAACGCCTTACCGGCCGGAGTAAGCACAGGGCGGTAACCTTCCCGGGAAAGCAGACTCAGCCCGGTTTCCTCTTCCAGGCTCTTGATGGCCTGGCTTAAAGCGGGCTGAGACTTGTAGAGCGCCTCAGAAGCCTTGCGAAAGCTTCCCTGCGTGACGATAGCATCCAGCACACGTAATTGCTCCAGCTTCATCGACACCCCTTAACGATCCATTTAACTTATCGCATTAATCATAACTCAATATTATTTTATTCTCATTACAGGGCGTAATGTCTTCCTTGTCCAAGCCTGGTGCTTGTCACACAGAGGAGACCTACCCATGAAACTGTATTTCAAACCCGGCGCCTGCTCACTGGCCTCACATATCGTGTTACGAGAATTGGGTGTTGATTTCACCCTCGAGAACGTCGATACGCAAACCCAACGCACCGAATCCGGCATCGACTATAAAACCATCAATCCAAAAGGTTATGTACCAGCCCTGGATACCGGCAGTGTGGTCCTTACCGAGGGCGCCGCCATCCTTCAATACCTGGCGGAATCAACTTCGCTGGTTCCTCCGGTAGGAACACTTGAGCGGGTCCGTCTACAGGAACACCTGAACTACATCGCCTCAGAACTGCACAAGGCTTTTGGGCCATACTTCAAAGCCAGCGCAACCGACGGGCAACGCGCCCAAGCGCATGAGGCCATCGTCCGCCACTTCGACTACCTGGAATCCCTGTTTGCCGATGGACGAGCCTATCTGGTGGGTGACGTCTTCACCGTTGCCGACGCCCATCTCTTTGTGGTTTGCAGTTGGGCCGGCGTGGCCGGTATCGATCTCAAGGATTGGTCGTCCCTGAAAGCCGTGTGGGATCGAGTGAGGGCCCGGCCGAACATCAAGGCCGCCATGCAGGCGGAAGGGCTGATCGCACAATGAACCCGTCCCAACCTCATGAGGCCATCCTGGCCCTGCTCGAAACCTATTTCGAAGGGCTGCACCGGGCCGATAGCGCCATGCTCGCCACCGTGTTCCACCCCGATGCCCAGTATGTGAGCGCGGTGCCAGAGGATTACCGGGTACTGTCGTTTCCCGAATACCGGCAAGTCCTGGATCAACGGGTGCCGCCCGCGAACACCGGAGAGACGCGCAGGGAGCGCATCATTTCCATCGAGACAGGAGGCAACACCCTCGCTTTCGCGAAAGTGGAAATGACCATGATGGGCCGCGAATACACCGACTTCCTGACACTGGTGTTCGACCAGGGCCGGTGGGCCATCATGGCGAAAATCTTTTACTACGAAATGACAAACCAAGGAGACTGACCATGCCGTACGTCAATATCAAAGTCACCCGCGAAGGTGGACCGAAGGGCAAAGGCCCGTCCGCTGAACAAAAAGCGGAACTCATCGCGGGCGTCACCGATCTGCTTGTCAGGGTGCTGGACAAAAAACCGTCCGCGACCATGGTTGTGATCGATGAAGTTGCATTGGAGGATTGGGGGATCGGCGGTCTGCCAGTGCCTGAGTATCGGGCCCGAAAAGCTGAGGACGCCTGAACTTTCAATCGACCCTCTCCGGGGACTCTTTGAGGATGGGCGATGCCTTACGTCGGTTGGGAAAAAGCGAGCGCCGCAAGATACCAAATAGCCGTCCGTCGATCGCAGCAAGTCCTAGCCCAATAAGACCGATGCCTCCAAAGTGTTTTGGCTCGAGTTGTTCACCGAGAATTGCAGTGCCAAGCAGCATGGCGCTGATAGGGATAAGAAAGGTTACGAGTAATAGATTCGTCGCCCCCGCTGTCGCAAGGACGCGAAAATAAACGATATAGGCGAGCGCAGTGGACAACAAGGCGAGCCCTAGAACTGCCCACCAAACCTCCATGGCTGGCAGAGGCTGGACCCAGGGCCGTTCGATCATGAGAGCTAACGGAACTAGTACTATTGCAGAGGTTGTCACTTGGCCGGTAGCCGTGATTAATGGCGAGCAATCCAGATTTCGGAAACGGCGACCGTAGATACCGGCTAATGCGTAGGAGATCGCAGCGCCGATAACCGCAAGCTGGGCGAGCGTGTTAATGACAAGCCCTTCAAGGGCTTCCAAACCAATCATGAACACAACGCCTGCAACGCCGAGTACCACCCCCGCGAGGCGTCTTCCGGTCATTTTTTCATCACTCGTTAAGTAGTGTGCGGCGACCACGGTAAAGAAGGGGGTTGAGGCGTTTAGGATCGAGGCGAGACCGCTGGTGATATGTGCCTGCCCCCAGACAATTAAGCTAAACGGTACCATGTTATTAAGGAAACCCATGCCGAGAAAGGCAGACCACAACTGCCGATTTCTTGGCATGCTCAATCCCATCGCAAGAACTATGATGTTGAGCGCTAGCGCCGCCAGCCCGACGCGTAGCGCGACTATAGTGAAGGGCGCCAGGGCCCCAACCGCAACCTCAACGAAAAAAAATGAGCCACCCCAGAGAACTGACAAAGCTACTATTAGGAGCCACTCTAGTAGCCCCATGGAACTATTGACTGCTTTCATTCCTCTTCTTCCTTATATTCTTGGGAATGCAGTCAATATGGAATCCTTTGGAAGGAGCAACAATCCGAATCTTGCGGTTTAATTCAAAGAATGGGGGTTAGTTTCCCTTTGACCGTATGGTGGGGCCAGCCACTCATCAGTACGATAAATGCTCCCGGACTTCGTAGTGTTGGGATCGGTCATCCCAGCGTGACAGAACCTCTTGAGCCTTAGCAGGAACATAGGACACAGACAGATCCTCACCAACAAACTCTTTCACGGAATCCCACGAATCGAACGTCATAATCGTAATAAATTCGACCTCATTTTCATGTGGGCGACGCAGCAGTTGAATGTCGCGATATCCGGATATGCCCTTTGCAGCTATCCCTGGAAATATTTCTTCTTTAAGAAGCGACTCGTACACGTCAGCGTTCGCATTCGTTGTCCAGCCGTGCCAGATTCTCTTAATCATAATGCCCTCCCCTTTCTCGCTTTCCGTTGTCTCAAGCTCCGGTGCGCAACAAACCCGAATGCACCAACCAACGCAACATTCAACCATAACCTGGTAAAGGATACCCACGTCAGATATTCCTGGGGAAGCATGACCGTATAGGAGCGTGGAAATGAAGGAGGGTCCAGTTTATCCACGCTCTGCCACACAAAAGGCAGAGGTAGACCATAAGGGACCTTACCCATTTCTGACCTATCAAATACCGTTGTCGGCACAAGCAGAGATGCCATGACTACAAAGACCGCAAAACATAAACACCCAAATACTTGTCTTGCCATGTTCCACTCTCCTTGTGGGCTCTAGAATGTATTTATGCTTGCAATTAACTCTCGGGGCAATGCATTCCATTGCTCCACCGTCAACCGGTATACCCTCACTGGACGACTATGGAACTCGATGGCGTCAAAATCAGTAAACCCAGCTTTCTCAGCGACCCTCAATGATGCGATATGTTCTGGCTCGATGATTACTACCACCGAATGAAACTGTCTCTGACCGAACACATAATCTAGCACCGCTTTCGTCGCCTCAGATGCCAGCCCTTTATTCCAGTAACGTCTGGCAAGCCGGTAGCCAAGGTTGATTTCCTCGACATCAGCGACCATTTCTGGTCCAACACCACAGAAGCCGATGAGAGCAGAATCATTTTTATCGATTAACGCCCATGGCCCCACGCCATATGAATCGTAGCAGGCCATGCACCACTCAATAAATTTGCGAGTGGCCACCTCATCACAAACGCCTCGAACCGAGTGCTTCATCACCTCAGGATCACTGAGAATCTCTGTCAATTCAGGGACGTCGCTCAAGGAGAACGTCCGAATAACCAATCTTTCCGTTTCACAAATTTGCACCATCTTCTCCCTGTGCCAGAGGCCTCAATGCGGTACCCCTGCGAATCCTCCGTATCCATCGGGGTAAAACGTGCGTGCGCTTGTCCTCTGGCATATCGAGAACTGACCGCATACATCCGTGAATGACCTCAGAATATCCCAAGCTTATCCAAAACTTTTAATGCATCGAAAGGTTCTTCAAAATAATCGTATTTCGAAAGCTCGGCCTGCATATCTGATGGAAGGTTATTTAAATGTTCGTAAAAACCCCACGATGACACATGAAGCAAATACTGCTTGTCAGCTGCATACTTCCTTACTTCCTCACTTACTTCACGAGATTCAAGAATAGCCCCAACGATAAAATATGCCTCACCGATCTCTGGCATAGTACAACCATGCAACGATATAGAGCTCATAGAAACCAGAAATCGTCTAACATCACCTTCACTGTACTTTCGAAGAATGTCTAAAGCCTCTTTTCCTGGCGAGAACCTTTTACTCTCTATTTCTTCACATTCAACTAATTTTTCTTCGTATTCTTTTATCTTAGAATCAATGGTCTCTACAGGAAAATTCGCATCTCCGGCCCATGATACCCCAGCATATAACAGGAACGTAGAAATCAAACTCTTCACTTATACACCTCCTGTACATCCGCTATAAATAGCCTTCCAAAACTGGCGCTGCTCATGGTTCTTACCGG
>CAZFPG010000127.1:0-8585 GCA_964521055.1 uncultured Marinobacter sp. | reverse complement strand
ACCCAGCCCAATGTTGCCAGCCAGGTCCGGCTCTGTCGGATAACGTTCTTCGTCCAGCACATGCAACAGTGTCATGGGCGTTTCCATGTGCTTGCTGGCCCAGGCGGCATAATCGCACACAGCCGGTGCGGCTCTGGAGCCGTCGATACAGGCAACTACTCGTAGCATCTCAACCTCGCCTTGGTGATCATTATGGTTGTTATTCTGACCGGGTTCGTTGTTGAATTCCTTGGCTTCTGTCATATCAGTGCCCCATCAACTGGTCAACGGCATCGGGTTTGTCATGTACCCCGAAGCGATCGACAATCGTGGCACTGGCTTCGTTCAGGCCGATGATGTCCACCTCGGCGCCCTCGCGGCGGAACTTGATGACTGCCTTGTCCAGGGCAGCCACCGCCGTTATGTCCCAGAAATGCGCCCGGGTCAGGTCAATCACCACATTATCCACTGCTTCCTTGAAGTCAAAGGATTCCGTGAATTTTTCCGAGGAACTGAAGAATACCTGGCCCACTACGTTGTAGGTGCGGGTGTCGGTTTCGTCGTCAAACTCGGAGGTCACCAGCATGTAATGACCCACCTTGTTGGCGAAGAACAGAGCCGCCAGCAGAACGCCTGCCAGTACACCGAATGCGAGGTTATGGGTTGCGACAACTACAATAACCGTAACCACCATAACGATATTCGTGGACAGCGGGTGCTCCTTCAGGTTCTTGATAGACCCCCAACTGAAGGTACCAATGGCAACCATGATCATCACCGCCACCAGCGCGGCCATGGGAATCTGCACCAGCCACTTGTCCAGCACCAGCACCATCAGCAGCAGGAACACGCCCGCGGCCAGTGTGGACAGACGGGTTCGACCACCGGATTTGATATTGATAATGGACTGGCCAATCATGGCACAGCCGGCCATGCCACCCAGCAGGCCAGAGCCTATATTGGCAATGCCCTGCCCCCGGCACTCGCGGTTGCGGTCGCTGGTGGTGTCGGTCAGATCATCCACAATGGTCGCTGTCATCATTGATTCCAGCAGGCCCACGACGGTCAGTGCCACCGCGTACGGCAGGATAATCATCAGGGTTTCCAGGTTCAGCGGCACGTCCGGCCACAGGAAAATCGGCAGGGTGTCCGGCAACTGCCCCATGTCACCAACAGTGCGGATATCAACGTTGTAGATCATCGCGAAAGCCGTCAGCGCCACAATGCAGATCAGCGGTGAGGGCAGGATGCGGCCTACCACCGGAATCAGCGGGAACAGGTAGATGATCCCCAGGCCGGCTGCGGTCATGGCGTACACGTGCCAGGTGACGTTGGTCAGCTCCGGCAACTGGGCCATGAAGATAAGGATAGCCAGGGCATTCACAAAGCCGGTTACCACCGAGCGGGATACAAACCGCATCAGGCTGCCGAGTTTGAGATAGCCGGCTATAATCTGCAGCAGACCGGTGAGCAGCGTGGCTGCCAGCAGGTATTCCAGGCCATGCTCCTTGACCAGGGTCACCATCAGCAGCGCCATGGCACCGGTGGCGGCCGAGATCATGCCAGGGCGGCCGCCCACAAAGGCAATCACCACGCTGATACAGAAGGACGCGTAGAGCCCTACTTTCGGGTCTACACCGGCGATAATGGAAAAGGCGATGGCTTCGGGAATAAGGGCCAACGCCACCACGATACCGGCGAGCAAATCGCCCCGTATGTTGGAGAGCCAGTCAGCTTTAAGCTTGTTTAGCATAGTTGATATCCAGTCAATTCGTTCAGGGGGAAAACTTACAGAAAGTTGATAATCGCCAGCAGACCAACGGATCCGAGGACGATGGTGTAAGGAAAAGCCATGATGACCATACGGCCGTAGGACAACCGCACCAGCGGTGCAATGGCAGATGTCAGCAGGAACAGGAACGCCGCCTGGCCATTGGGCGTTGCCACACTGGGCAGGTTGGTGCCGGTGTTGATGGCAACGGCCAGATCCTGGAAGTGGGCCCGGGATATAACGCCCGCATCCAATGCCTGCTTGATTTCACTGATGTAGACGGTGGCGACAAAAACATTGTCGCTGATCATCGACAGGACGCCGTTGGCCACGAAAAACAGTGCAGGCTGACGCACTTCCGGCTGGGCCAGCACAAAGTCGATGACCGGCTTGAACAGGTGTTGCTCATGAATCACCGCCACGACGGCAAAGAACACCACCAACAACGAGGTAAACGGCAGGGATTCCTGGAACGCCTTGCCAATCTGGTGCTCGTCCGTTACCCCGGTGAACGAGGTAATCAGGATAATCACCAGCAACCCGATCAGCCCCACTTCCGCAACATGAAACGCCAGCCCGATAACCAGTACCACCGCGGCCATGGCCTGTATCCAGAGCGCAGCCTGATCCGCTTTGGTACGCTTATTACGCTCGTTGTCCGCAAAGTCTTCCAACACCTGGCGAACCGGCCTTGGCAGCCGCGCGCCGTAACCAAACCAGCGCAGCTTCTCCAGGCACCAGCAGGTGAACAGTCCGGCACCCAGAACCGGCAGACTGATGGGTGCCATACGCTGGAAGAACTCGGCAAAGTTCCAGCCCACCACTTTCGCGATCAGCAGATTCTGGGGCTCGCCAACCATGGTCGCCACGCCGCCCAGAGCCGTGCCTATGGCGCCGTGCATCAGCAGGCTGCGGAGAAACGCGCGGAACTCTTCCAGATCTTCGCGGTGCAGTTCCACCACATGCTCGTCACTATGGGCGTTGTGGCTGCCGTGGTGGTAACCCTTGCCGGAAGCCACTTTGTGATAGACCGAATAGAAACCCACCGCCACACTGATGATAACGGCGGTGACCGTCAGTGCATCAAGAAATGCCGATAGCAGCGCAGCGGCGATACAGAACAGCAGGGAAAGCGCCGACTTTGAGCGTACACCCACCAGGATCTGTGTGAAGGTCACCAGCAGCAGCTCTTTCATGAAGTAGATGCCGGCGACCATGAACATTAGCAATAAAATGACCGGTAGATTGATCAGTACTTCATGATAAACCGCATCCGGCGTTGCCAGCCCGATCAGTAACGCCTCGACCGCCAACAGGCCACCGGGTAGCAGCGGGTAACACTTCAGCGCCATGGCCAGGGTAAAGATAAACTCCCCCACCAGGAACCAGCCAGCCGTCGCCGGGCCAAGCAACCAGACGATCAGGGGGTTGACGATCAGAAACAGGACAATAACCTGCTTGTACCAGACCGGTGCGTTGCCTAGAAAATTGTGGGTAAAACCTGAAATCACTGTTTTGGGCATTGGGAACCGAACGACTTGAGACGAAAACTCGGAGACAATAGAACCCGTGGTACTCGCCGGAAGCGAATACAGACTATTGGCTCAAGGAATTAACCTGGAGGGGCGCAAAGCGCTAGGGTGGAGTGATCGTCGGGAATGTCGCGGAGACGTTCATTAAGGTCAGTTCATAGGCTGTGAAATTAAGGCGGCGAAGCTTACCAGAAAGGCCCCGGGAAAGTAACCGGCATCACGGAAATTTCTTAGTGTCCTAAATAAACAAGGGACGTACATGCACTACCCAGCTTTCATGCGCGAAAACCCGTCCCTGGCGGCCTTCGCTTTTCTGGCAACGGCCACGTCGGGTTTTGGGCAAACATTCTTCATTTCAGTATTTGGTAGCGGAATCAGGGAAAGCTTCGGGCTTGCCAACAGCACTTACGGCCTGACCTATGGCCTGGCCACCCTGCTTTCCGCCGCGCTGCTGCTGAAAGTGGGGCCACTTGCAGACCGCTGGTCCGTGCAATCTGTGACTCTTCTGGCGGTGGGGATGCTTGCGGCCGGCTGCCTGGTTATCGGGCTTGCGCCGGGTTGGGCCATGCTGGTGCCGGGCTTTCTACTGGCCCGTTTTGGCGGCCAGGCCATGCTCTCCCACATTGGCATGACGGTCGCCGGCCGCTACTTCAACCACAGCCGTGGCCGTATCATGGCGCTCACCGCCGGGGGCTTTCCGGTAGCCGAGGCTACACTGCCGGCTGCTGCCGGCCTTATTCTGGTATGGGGTGGCTGGCGCCTGCCCTGGTTCATTGCAGCCGGTATTCTGATTGTATTGGCCCTGCCTGCGTTATCACTGCTGGCGCGCAGTGCGGCCCACCCATCACAAGTCATAAACCCTGCGGAACACGAGGCAGCAGACGGTTTCAGCCGCGCCCAGGCCCTGCGGGATCCCGGCTTTTACCGGATTCTGCCAGCGGCACTGGCTGTGCCCTTCTCGGTAACCGCCATGCTGTTCCATCAGTCGGCGGTGGCTGACCTTCGGGACTGGCCGGCAGAAAGAGTGGCCATGGCGTTCACAGGTTTTGCGACCGGCCACCTTGTCAGCCTCTTTTTTGCCGGCTCACTGGTTGACCGGGTAGGCGCTCAACGGGCCCTGTCTCTTGGCCTGATACCGATCATCAGCGGGTTGCTGGTACTGGCATTGACCGACAGCCTGTGGACGCCCAATATCTATCTGGCCCTCACCGGTGTAAGCCTCGGTTGCATAGGGGCTGCGGGTGGCGCAATCTGGCCAGAACGGTATGGTGTGCGCCACATTGGCGCCATTCGTTCCGTGGCACAGGCCACGATGGTGCTTTCAACCGCCCTGTCGCCAATCCTGATCGGCCTCATGCTGGATGCCGGGCTGGCAGCCGGAAGCATTGCGGGCACATTGGCTGCACTGATCGCCCTGTCCGCAATGCTTGCCACAACGGCGAAAAAACCTGTCTAGAGATTGCGACGCATAAACTGGTGGGATCTGATCATCATGAACAAAAGTGAACTGGAAAAATTCCGTAAACTGCTGCTGGACTGGCGCGAAGATCTGCAATCGACCAGTGAGGTGCGTGAGGAAGGCAGCGGCACGGTGCACCTGGACCAGCAGAGCGTGGGAAGGCTCTCGCGGATGGATGCTTTGCAGGGCCAGGCTCTGGCGAAGGCAGGCAAGGAACGCGCCGAGTTGCAGCTAAAGCAGATTGAAGCAGCACTTAACCGGATCGACAGCGATGACTTCGGTGATTGCATGGAATGCGGCGAACCCATCAACCCCAAACGCCTGGAAATTGACCCCACCGTGCTCTACTGCACTGAGTGCGCACGCTAGCAAGCAGATTTTTCAGGCGACCGGGCCAGACAACCCGTTACTGGCAAGATGGAAGGCAATCACTGCCATCATCGAACCAATAGCCCCGTCAATGAAACGCCATGCCATGGGGCTGGCCAGCCAGGGCGACAGCGCTGCTCCACCAAAGGCCAGCAGGCCGAACCACAGCACCGAGGCGCTGCTGGCTCCGGCCACAAATACGGCCGGGCTTTCCTGTTGGGCGCCAATGGCAGGAATCAGCAGCAAGGTATCCAGATAGACCTGCGGATTCAGCAAGGTGACCGCCAGGGTGGTCAGTATCACCACCCTGAGACTGGTAGCGGCCGACGCATCGGCACCCAGGCCCTTCCGCCCTGTCGCCACCTTATAGAACGCTGCCAGCGCCAGCCAGCCCAGGAACACTACCCCGAGCCAACGCAAAATATCCAGCGCTTCCGGTAACGCCATCAGCGCCGCATTCACGCCAAACATCCCGGCCGTGAAAAGCAGAATGTCTGCGGCCATGCAGATGCCCGCGCAGTACCAGTGGTGCTCCCGGCGGATCGCCTGGCCCAGGATATAGGCATTCTGTGCCCCGATGGCGATGATAATCCCGCCACAAACGATCAGCCCTGTCAGGTAACTTGTCAGCATTCTTCCCTCCCGATGTGCTGGAAGCTTAGCCGGGGAGCGCTATACTTAAAAATCATCTACCTTATATCCCATGAATTTTACTTATGCTGGACTACAAGCTTCTTCAGGCGCTGGCTGCCGTTGTGGAAAATGGTGGATTCGAACGTGCCGGTGAGATTCTCGGGCTAACCCAGTCCGCTGTGTCGCAACGGATCAAGTCGCTGGAAGTGCGTCTGGGGCAGCCGGTGCTGGTTCGGCACCCGGAGCTCCAGGCAACGCCGGCGGGCAACAAGCTCCTCAACCACTTCCAGCAGGTACAGCTGCTGGAAAGGGACCTGCGCAAAACCATCCCCGCCCTGGCCGAGGACACCACACGCCTGCGGATTGCCATCAACGCCGACAGTCTGGCCACCTGGTGGGCATCCGTCGTCGGAGACTTCTGCAGTCGGGAAGGATTGCTGCTGGACCTGGTGATTGAGGACCAGGATGTGGGTCTGAAACGCATGCGTGACGGCGACGTTGCCGCCTGCCTGTGCAGCAGCAGCCAGCCTGTCGCCGGAGGGCGGTGTGTGGCGCTGGGCAAAATGGTCTATATGCCCATGGCGACGCCCCGATACGTCCGCCGGTTTTTCCCCGACGGTATCACCCCGGACGCCTTCGCAACGTCACCGGCCATCGTTTTTGGCCCCAACGACCAGCTACAGCACCGTTTCATGGCCGGTTGCGGCTACCATGGCCGTTTCCCCTATCATCTGTGCCCGTCATCCGAAGGGTTTGTTCAACTTGCCAGGGCAGGCATGGGCTACGGTATGATCCCCGCTATTCAGGCCCGAAAATGGCTGGACAACGGCAGCCTCATCAATATGGCGCCCGGCCATGAGCTGGCCGTTCCGCTCTACTGGCATTTCTGGCGGCACAGCGGCACCCTGCTCCAAAGGCTGACCTCCACCCTTGAAGGCGCCATTAAACCGGATAACGGAACACTCCATGGATGAAGTCGCCTGGCTATTGGTTGGTCGCGTGGCCGCAATAGCAACGATTATCTTGCCCTCCGGAAGGTCAGGTTATACCGGCAGGCACCGGTCAACGGGTGGTTGGCCGCTTTAAGAGTAAGAATGCCATGGTAGCGCAGCCGCGCCGGGCCGCCCCAGACCACCACATCACCATGCTCCAGCGGCACCCGCTGTGGCCGGTCGCCACGCCGTATACCACCGAACTGAAATGTCGCGGGCACACCCAGAGACACAGACACAATGGGCTGACCAAAATCATCCTCGTTCCTGTCCTGGTGAAGTCCCATCTTTGCGCCCGGTGAATAACGGTTGACCAGGCAGGAGTCCGGCTCAAAACTGGCATACCCAGCCGTCCGGGCCGCTTCCACTGCCAGGCTGTGAAAACTGTCTGGCATGGGTGGCCATGGCTCCCCGGACACCGGGTCCTGCGGTTGATACCGGTAACCCCGCGTATCCGTTACCCAGCCCCAGTCACCGCAACAGGTCATGGCCACTGACATGGTATGGCCGCCCGGTGTCTGCATCTGCCGGAATGGCGCCTGCGCCGCAACCTGTTCAATCTCCTCCAGCAGGTCACTGTCACAGGCGCTGGCAAACCGTCGCAGGACCATGGCCCCCTCGCAGATGGCCTCAGTCCAGGGTTCTGCCGGTGATTGGTCAAAAAGGTCCATGGTCATGCTGTTTTCACCCCCGTATACTTTGCGCAGTTTTTCACACTTGAAAAGGACACTGTCATGTTCGGCCTGTTTATCGGCGGTTTGATCGGCTACCTGTTTGGCCGTTTTCCCGGATTACTGATTGGTGCAGTTGCGGGCGCGATGCTCACCCGTTATATCAAGAGCCGCCTGTTTCAGAAACTGCGCAATGTACAGACGGACTTTCTGGAGTCGGTGTTTGCAGTGATGGGTGCCCTGTGCAAGGCCGATGGCGTGGTTACCCGCGACGAAATCCGGGTTGCAGAAGCCATGTTCGACCGTTTCCGGCTCTCAGGTGAACATCGGGAACGCGCCAAGGCCGCTTTCAACCGCGGCAAGGCCGACGACTTTGACCTGGATGCGGAATTACAGCATTTCCTCAAGGTAAGTGGTCGCCAGCCGTCGCTGCTACAGATGTTCCTGCAGGTTCAGGTCTCGGCCGTGGCAGCCGATGGCGTGGTGCATCCTGCCGAGCATGAGATGCTGGTACGTATCGCCCGTGGTCTTGGGCTGCCAGAGGCCCAGGTGGACCAGCTTGAGGCCATGCTGCGTGGCGCCCACACCGGGCAGGCCGGCGCCTCTGGCCAGGCGTCTTCCGCCAGCCAGATCGACGACGCCTACAAGGCGCTGGGGGTGTCCCCCTCGGCAAGTGATGCCGAAATCAAGAAAGCCTACCGCAAACTGATGAGCGAAAATCATCCGGACAAACTGGCTGGCCGTGGCATGCCCGAGAGCATGCGGGAAATGGCGGAAGAGCGTACCCGGGAGATCAGCCATGCCTACGATGTCATCAAGGAAGACCGCAAGTAATACTGTTGCGGGTCAAACCGGGTCAGAGCCAGCGTGGTACCTGCCTGCGATACGCCTCGCAGGCATCTTCGAATAGTTCGGCAAGAGCCTTTTCCTCCACCATTGCCTGTCTTGTCAGCACGATGACGCCGGCAATGAGGCATACCAGGAAGAAAACAGAGGGCACCGCCAGGAAAAATCCCAGTTGGCCAACCATCACCGCCATGAACACCGGATTGCGGCTGCGGCCATAGGGCCCGCCGGTGAGCAGATGACGATTTTGCGTGGGGTCCACGCCAGAACGCCACTCCTCGTGCAACCATTAAATCCACTGCTTGCAGTAACTGTACCCGAAAGCAGGCCTAC
>CAZFPG010000126.1:0-8628 GCA_964521055.1 uncultured Marinobacter sp. | reverse complement strand
CGCCCTTACAAGGCGAGGGTCACTGGTTCGATCCCAGTACCGCCCACCATTTTTGTTTCCCCCCGATATTTTGTTTGGCACCCGGTGCTTTGGGTTGTCGGATTAGCTGAAGGCGTAATCCGACGCCACATTTGCGACAATCTCCTTACTTACCAATCAACGACTGCCCACAAACCCGAACAACGTTCCCGTTCACACCGTTTGACGCCGGGTTGCAATACCACGCGATGGCTTCGGCCACGTCTACTGGCAAACCGCCCTGGGACAGGCTGTTCATGCGCCGGCCGGCTTCGCGGATGGTGATGGGCATGGCGGCGGTCATCTGGGTTTCGATGAAACCGGGCGCGATGGCGTTAATGGTTACACCGTTCTTCACCTGTTTGGCCATGGCCTCCACGTAGCCGATTACGCCGCATTTGGCGGTGGAATAGTTAGTCTGGCCAAAGTTGCCTGCGATGCCGCTAATGGACGAGATGCACACGATGCGGCCGTTCTCCCGCAGCAGCTCCTGGTGCATCAGTTCCTCATCGATGAGTTCCTCTGCTGTCAGGTTCACGGCGATGGTCATGTCCCAGAAGTGCTCTGGCATATTACCCAGGGTCTTGTCCCGGGTGATGCCGGCGTTGTGGATGACCAGGTCGATGCCGCCAAACTGCTCTTTCACGAATTCCGCAATCTGCCTGGGTGCTTTCTCATCGGTAATATCGCAGGCCAGGGCCTTGCCCTTGATGCCGTTCATGACTTTCTGCAGCTCTTCCATCGCCGGCGGAATGTCCAGGCCGATCACTGTGGCGCCATCGCGGGTCAGGGTTTCAGCAATGGAGGCACCAATACCCCGTGATGCCCCGGTTACCAGAGCGACTTTTCCGGTCAGCGGTGCAACCGGGTTGGTGGCGGGCGCGTCTGCGCTCTTGCCAATGCGGGTCACCTGCCCGGAGACATAGGCCGACCGGGGCGAGAGGAAAAAGCGTACACTGGAATCCAGTTGTTTTTCGGCGCCGGGTGCGATCCACAGCAGGTTGGCGGTAGCGCCTTTCTTGCCCACCTCCTTGCCAACGCTGCGCACGAAACCTTCCAGTGCCTGGTGTGCTGCCGCCTTGGCGGGTTGACGGCAGGTTGCGGGGTCCTGCCCGATCACCAACACGCGGCCATTGCCTGCCAGCTTGCGGATGGTAGGGTGGAAGAAGTCGTACACCGCTCTCAGGTCAGTCGTGTCCTTCATGCCAGTGGCATCGAACACCAGGGCGGAGAATTTTCGGTCAATATCGGTATTGAGGGGCAACGCTTCGGCTTTGTTGCCGCTTTTGGAAGAATCGTTCAGAGTATCCACAGCACTGGCATGAAAGAGCTTCGCTGGGCTGGCGGCCAACAGGCCGCCAATAGCGCCAATGGCTTTGCTGCCATTGGCGGCCCCGACCAGCACGTCGCCCTCGATAAATGGCTGGTCCGCCCGTTTCAGGCGTTTCAGCGGGACAGGTGAAGGCAGCCCCAGGGATTGGGCGGCCGTTCTGCCGATGGGAGTGTTTACGAATTTGAGATAACGATCAGACATGGCATTTTCCTTTTGCGAAACGGATATCGGCGTACAGGTTAAAGAATCGGGCCGTATTTGGATTGACTCAATGCTCCCCGGTTGTTGTCAGGGATGCCAATGAGCCAGGCCCCCCCGGCGCTAAACTGCAACGCAATGAATACACTCGTTCAAACAGGACAACATCATGGCACAGGCACCGAAAAGCACCCAAAAGAAAACCACAGCACCAAAAAAGTCGTCAGCTGCCAAAGGCGGCGTTCGCCGGGTCGCGGTTCTGGGCGGTAATCGGGTACCCTTTGCCCGCTCCAATACGGCCTACAGCAAGGTAAGCAATCAGGAACTGTTAACCGCCGCCCTGAGGGGCCTGGTTGATCGTTTCGGTCTTCAGGGCCAGCGTATGGGAGAAGTTGTCGCTGGCGCCGTCATCAAGCACTCCAGGGATTTTAACCTGACACGGGAGTCTGCACTCAGTAGCGGCCTGGCCCCGGAAACGCCCGCCTACGACATCCAGCAGGCCTGTGGCACCGGCCTGGAAGCCACTATTCTGGTAGCCAACAAGATTGCCCTGGGGCAGATTGAATGCGGTATTGCCGGTGGCACCGACACCACCTCCGACGCACCTATTGGTGTTGGTGAGGGCCTGCGGGAGATCCTGCTGGATCTGAATCGGGCCAAGACCACCGGCGAGCGCCTGAAGATTCTCAGCCGTTTTCGCCCGGGGCACCTGAAGCCGGAAATCCCCCAGAACGGTGAGCCCAGAACCGGCCTGTCCATGGGGGGGCACTGCCAGATTACCGCCCACGAATGGTCCATTCCCCGCGACGAGCAGGACCAGTTGGCCTATGAAAGCCACCAGAAACTGGCCGCTGCCTACGAGGAAGGCTTTTTCAGGGACCTGATGACACCCCTGGCCGGCCTGGAAAAGGACAATATCCTGCGCCCGGACACCACGCTGGAAAAACTGGCGACACTGAAGCCGGTATTTGACCAGGAGAATGGCACCATGACGGCCGCCAACAGTACCGCGCTGACCGACGGCGCTTCCTGTGTTCTGCTGGCCAGTGAAGAATGGGCCAAGGCCAACAATATGGAGGTCAAGGCTTATCTGACCTTCTCTGAAGTGGCGGCCGTGGATTTCGTGGACAAGAAAGAGGGCCTGCTGATGGCGCCGGCCTATGCGGTGCCACGTATGCTGGAGAAAGCAGGGCTGACCCTGCAGGATTTCGACTTCTATGAAATCCACGAAGCCTTCGCCGCCCAGGTGCTCTCCACCCTCAAGGCATGGGAAGACCCGGCGTTCTGCAAGGACCGCCTGGGCCTGGACAAGCCCCTGGGCAGCATTGACCGTAACAAGCTGAACATCAAGGGCAGCAGTCTCGCTACTGGCCACCCTTTCGCCGCCACTGGCGGGCGCATTGTCGCCACCCTGGCGAAGCTGCTGGAAGAAAAAGGCAGTGGCCGTGGCCTGATCTCGATCTGTGCCGCTGGCGGTCAGGGCGTGACTGCAATACTGGAGCGGTAAGTCTTCGGAAAATTTACTATTTCCCTTTGACAGGCAGGTTTTCTACCCGTACCATGCGCTCCTCGTTGATCGGGGCTTCCCCGGGCAACAACAGGTTTTAAGAGAAGAGTTGATGCGGGGTAGAGCAGTCTGGTAGCTCGTCGGGCTCATAACCCGGAGGTCGTAGGTTCGAATCCTGCCCCCGCTACCATATTGGAAAGGCAGATCAGTTCAACGCTGATCTACCTTTTTCGTTTCCGGTCCTGGCTACGTAGTTTCCCGCGTCGGCTCAGGATCCAGTTGACGGAAAACCGACCTGGCCCCAGACTGACGTTGTAGCCTGAGGGGCATGGCATGAATACAGCAACAGTCGGTAATCATAGGGCAATAGCAGCGTCAGTTGCGGGCCTGTCATTGATTCTGATGTTGTTTGCCCTCGTTGCCGGCGGCACCCGCTCGTTATCTCCCGGAACTCCCCCTGATCCCCGAATCGCCAACGAATTCCAGCACCTTGTCCTGGCGCCTCACGCGGACAAGATCCGGGTGGAGAGTGGGTTTACCACCAGCAGGATCGGGTCCGGAAACGACCATGACCACTCCGATGGGCTGCCGGCTGACCAGCCGACTTTTGACGCTGATGGCTCCAGCCAACCTCACTTTGTAACTTCAATCCTTTGTAGCGCGGGGTCGTGTCGCGGTTTTTTGCATCCTCTTCTCAGAGCTCCACCCCTGGCGTAATCCTCCCCTTGGTTACGGCTGTTCCCTCAGGAACAGTCATTCCGGATAGCTGATGTTTTGAGGATGCCCCATGAAATCTCTGCGTTCACGAGCCGTGGTTTACGGCCTGGTGATCGTGCTCGGTCTGCTGAGCGCATTACCGAATCTCCTGCCCCATAACCTGTCCGGAAAACTGCCCGACTGGTACCTGAAGAACACCGTTTCCCTGGGGCTCGACCTCCAGGGTGGCTCGCATTTGCTGTTACAGGCCGATCTTGAAGAACTGTTTGCCAGCGAACGCGAGGCTATTGCTGAGGAACTGTCCAGGACACTGCGTGAGGCAGGCATCCACTATGGTCGGTCACAAATGATCGACGCCCGTGTTGAGTTGCCGATACGTCAGACCGCGCAGTTGTCCGAAGCGGCCAGTCTTGCTCACGCACTGGCCCGGGAAACGCCGGATGGATCACGACGTTTTGACATTGAACAGAATGGCGGGCGGCTGGTACTCACACTGACTGAGGCCTGGCAGGAGACTTTATCCCGGGATGCCGTGGAAAGAAGCCTGGAAGTGGTACGCCGGCGGCTGGATGAAACCGGGCTGGTGGACCCAAGTGTCACCCGCCAGGGTAGCGACGGTATCCTGGTGCAGATGCCGGGTGTCGACGACCCCGGTGAGATCCGGGAGCTGCTGGGTACAACGGCAAAAATGAGCTTCCATTGGGTGGCCCGGGAAGGGTCTGAGGGTAAGGTCCCGACATTGGTCCTGCCAGATGCCGGTGGAGAAGGCGGTTATCAACTGGAGAAGCGGGTTGCCATGGCCGGCGAGCACATCCGTGATGCCCACCTGGCCTTTAACCCGGACACCAGCGAACCGGTTGTCAATTTCAGGCTGGATAACGACGGTGCCCGCCTGTTTGGCGACATGACCCGGGATAATATCGGCCGTGCCCTGGCCATCGTGCTTGACGGCAAAGTGATTACGGCTCCGGTTATCCGCAGTGTGATTGGTGGTGGCAGCGGTGAAATCAGCGGGGCTTTCAGCACTGCAGAAGCCAGTAAACTGGCGCTGTTGTTGCGAGCGGGTGCCTTGCCGGCACCTTTACACGTCGCCGAAGAACGCACGGTTGGCCCGGATCTTGGCAGTGATGCCATTGCCATGGGGCTGGCCACGGGGTTGCTGGGGGCCGCCCTGGTCATGGCTTTCATGCTGGGGCTCTACGGACGTTGGGGACTGATCGCCTGCGTGGGCCTGACGGTGAATGTGGGGCTGGTCTTCGGAATACTGAGCCTGCTTGGTGCCACCCTGACCCTGCCGGGTATTGCCGGCATCATTCTGACCATTGGTATGGCCGTGGATGCCAATATCCTCATCAACGAGCGCATCCGCGAGGAGTCGCGCACGGGCAAATCTGCGTGGATAGCGCTCCGGGAGGGGTTTGGTAAGGCATACAGTACGATCCTGGATGCCAATTTCACCACACTCATTGCGGTCAGCCTGCTGTTTCTGGTGGGCAGCGGGCCGGTCAGGGGTTTTGCCGTCACCATTGGCATCGGCCTTCTGACCTCCATGTTCACCGCAATTGCGGTCACCCGACTGCTCATGGAGTGGCATATCAGTGGCAGGGCGCGTGAGCCGCTGGTGATTTCCGGAATCCGCTGGCTGGATCGGCTCAGTGAGAGCGGTGTGAATGTCATGCGCGGGCGGGTGATCGGGCTGGTGGTATCGGCGGTGCTATCGATTGCGGCCATCGGCCTGTTTTTCCAGCCTGGACTGAAATACGGGGTGGATTTTACCGGCGGTACCGTTGTTGAGGTGCAAGCCAGTGCGGTAACCGTGGAAAAACTTCGCACCACATTGCATTCCTATGGTCTGGGTGATGCTGCTATTCAGGAATTCGGAGCTGACGGTCGCTACCTCGTCCGCCTGCCGGTGGAACAAGGGGCTCCCGGGGCAACTGCCGCGCAGGTGGCGTTGCTGAAATCCGCCGTCACCGTAGCCCAGTCGGACGCGGAGTTTTCGCGGATCGATATGGTTGGGCCCAAAGTCAGCAGCGGATTCAGTGATGCCACGATTCTGGCGGTTCTGCTGGCCGGTGCGGGCATGCTGGCGTACCTCTGGATTCGCTTCGAATCTCACTTTGCGCTGGCCGCCACACTGACCATTGTTCTGGATATCGCCAAAACCATCGGCTTTTTTGCCCTGGCCGGTGTGGAGTTCAACCTCACGGCGGTGGCGGCGCTGCTGGCCCTGATCGGTTACTCCGTTAACGATAAGGTGGTTGTATTCGATCGCATCCGGGAGAACCTGCGGAAAACGCCGGAGCGGCCAATGCTGGAGTTGCTGAACGCAAGCATTTCATCGACGCTGACCCGCACAGTGTTTACCTCTGTGACGACCTTCCTGGCGCTTCTGCCCATGGGCATCGCCGGCGGGGCCGCTGTCTCGAGTTTTGCCCTGCCCATGCTGTTCGGCATTGTGATCGGCACCAGTTCATCGGTCTTTATTGCGTCCCCAATCCTGTACTACCTGGGTCAGCGGCGTGCGCGGAAGGGGCTGGCCCAGCTTCGGCCAACGGCTGAGGAAATTCGCCGTGAGCTGGAGCTGATCCCCTGAACGGGTACCTGTCATGGTCAATGGCTGAGATCCGGGGGAAGCTGGAAGCCGGCGAGATCGTCGGCTTCCAGTAATTCCGCAAACCGGATGGTGGTCAGATCCATTCCCGGCGCGCCGATCACCTGAACGTTGAATGGCAAACCATCTTTCGTTCGGCCAATGGGGGCCGAGGTTGCGGGCAGCCCCAGTAGTGTGGCCAGGGCAATCCAGCAGAACTGGTCCATATAGGCCCGTGGTTGGCCGGCGACGGTAATTTGCCGCTTGAAAACCGGGTGGCTGTGGTCGTGACGTATTGCCGTGGTGGGCGTAATGGGTGTCAGCAGGACGTCGAATTCCTCAAACAGCGAGGTTATTTCCGCGCGCATTTTCTCCCTGGTTTCGTTCCATGCCATCCACTGGCACACCGGTTGATTCACCCCGCGGCCGTATTCCCCGATAAACGCGGTTACCGGGCCGAACAGGTTCAGCCACTTTTCCAGCCGGGCGATCCACTTCATTTGCCGGCGCTGGGCCGGTTTCAGGGAGGTGCTCAGCAGGCTGCCCAGCAGGTTGAAATAGGCCGGCAGGATGTGTTCCAGGTTCAACAGGTTGTGGCGTGCTTCGGCTACAAGCGCGCCCCGGTTTTCCAGGTCGCGGCCCAGTTGTTCGTAGCCGTTTACCAGTTCGTCATCTACCGGGCACAAAGGGTCTTTTAGCCACAGTCCTACCCGTGCCTGGTCCAGGGACTCGATGGTTACCGGCGCCATGGCCAGTTGCCAGCTGGTGCGTTCCCGCTCGCCAGGGCCGGCGATCACATTCAGCAACAGTTCCAGGTCTTTGGCGGAACGGGCCAGTGGACCACCCTCTGCCAGGTCGGGGCGGGATTCGGTGCCTGGAGGGCCGGGAATATGACCCCGGAACGAGACCAGTGCCCGCGACGGCTTGTGGCCGAAAATGCCGCAGAAGTGAGCAGGGGTGCGGATGGAGCCTGCCAGGTCACTGCCCACTTCCAGGGGCGTCATGCCTGCTGCCAGGGCTGCGGCGGCGCCACCGGAGGAGCCGCCGGGCGTATGGGCCAGGTTGTGGGGGTTGTTGGTGATGCCAAAGAGTTTGTTATAGCTCTGCAGATCGGTGGCATAGATGGGGACGTTGGTTTTACCCAGGATGATGGCACCTGCGTCTTCCAGTCTCTGCACGACGTCTGCGTGTTTTTCGGGAAGGTGATTTTTCAGTGCCGGGGCGCCTGCGGTGCATGCCATGCCGGCAACTTCCCAGGTGTCTTTCAGGGTTAACGGCAGGCCGTGCAGCGGGCCTGTCGGTTTGCCTGCCGCCAGGGCTTCATCCGCCTGCCGGGCCTTTTCCAGAGCTTTCTCCTCGTCCAGTGTCACAACGGCATTAATGGTGCCATTGTGCTCGTGGATCCGGTCCAGAAAGGCGCGGGTAACTTCCACGCTGGTTAGCTTGCCGTTCTTGAGGTCGCTAACGAGTTCGATGGCAGAGCGGTAATGCAGTGGGTTCATGGTGTCCTCATTGTTGTTTTCTGGCCCGTATCAGGTTAATTCGGAGCGCCAGTGCTTGACCTTCACCTGGGATTTGACGGCATCCAGTATTTCGACAATCAGGTTGATCAAGGCTTCGTTGGGGATATCTTCCTTACTCTGTTCGTCCGGCGAGGGCAGGAACACGTTCACGATGTCTTCGATGAACGCGTGGTTGGAGGCAGAGGCGAGGTCTTCAAGGATCTGGTGGATCACGTTCGCAACAATGTCTCCCACGGCGTCTTCCAGGGTTTCCTGGATGGTTGGCCCCACCACGGGCAGGTACTTCAGCCGGGACAGTTCCAGGTTCTGCTTGAGGGCATTGTCTACCCGGGTTTCCAGATAACTTCGCAGAGCGCCACGATTGGGGACGTAGCCTTCCTGCGCCGCTTCCGCGACTCGCTGTGATATCCAGTCCGAGATCATTTCCCGTCGGGGATAGAGGATTTCGTTCTGGATTCGGTCAAACAGGGGGGAGCCCCGGCGAATCTCGTCCTGGGCGCCGGAAAGTACCTTGATAACGATGCGGTCGGAGAGTTCTTCCATGAAGGCTTCGTAGTAGAAGTTGAAGAACTGGAAAACCCTGGTCTGGGTGAAGTCGATGACCTTGTACTGGTGCAGCCGGTAGATGATCGAGATGATCCGCAGGATGCGCAGGAAGCGGAACGTGCCTACCGGGATACAGCCGACGATATCGTACCAGTGAATAAAGGGGTAGAAGTACCAGCGGTCGTAGACTTTC
>CAZFPG010000125.1:0-8666 GCA_964521055.1 uncultured Marinobacter sp. | reverse complement strand
ACCGACAGCGACCCGAAGAAGACCAGCAGCAGGGCGGGCCACTGAAAGAACGCACGGACGAACTGGATCCCTTCGGCCGACCCGCCGGACAGGGCCGACTGCATGCACCAGATCGTCAGCGCAATGGCGCCGGCAAACCCCAGAAAGATGCCGAACTTCAGAATCAGCATTACGTTTTTCATTTACAGAAAGCGCCTGACATCGTCGTAGACACCTTTCCAGACCATCAGAGTCAGGTGACCCACGCTGGACGTACGGAGGCTGTTACCGCATTTTGCATTGGTCTGGGGGATGATGATTTCATCAAGGGCGGACCAAAGAGACACGTCACATCCGCGCCCGGACAGGGACTGCAGGAAAGACGAGTTGTAACGCATCTCGGAGCAGGCCGGGCTCCAGCAGCCGTAGGCCCAGGCAGTGCCTTTGTGGGGCGTGCCCAGTGTGACCAGACGGTTGGTAGCCGCAGAGCCACCCTCGAATACCCGGTACCAGCGTGAGACCAGGCCACCGTTGGAGTGGGCAATGATCTTGGCCTTGCGCCAGCCGTGGTTGGGCCGAATGTTGTTGACGAACGAAGCCAGTTCCCTGGCACTGGCCTTGTTGCTTTTGCCGAGGCTGTTGTAGCCGAACTTGTACAAGGCACAGGCGGGTGTGCCGCCATCCTTGAAGCGGTTGATCATCACGTCAAACTGGGATTTCCAGCCTGCGTAACCATGCACGAATACGATCGGATCCGCGTTGCAGGCTGCCTGTGCAGAGCCGGCGAACAGCAGGGATGCCAGCAACGCCAGCATGGACAGCTTTTTGATGGGATTGTTCATAGGGTTGTCCTTTGTTGTATTTATTCTGAACTTTTGTGTCTACTGAAACTCTGGATCAACAACCATGGAATGGCTTGCCGGACCGGAATCCGGACGTTAGTGCCCGTTCCAGTTGATTGAATTTAGACCAGCGCTGGCTTTAACAGCATCACCCGTATGGGGGATGTTGGCGAGGATGTGACTTGCGTCACGAATCAGGGGTGCGGCATCGAGCCGGTATAGACGGTTTCGCAGTCGCTGTTGGTAATGGCCTGTACGCCGCGCTGGACCAGGTCGAGCATGGGGCCCGTCACCGCCACCAGAACATTGGGTTTGTCGATCTTGGGGTCATTGAATGGGCCGGTGATCTTTTGCTCAACCACAGCACAGCCTTCGGAGTCGATGACAGCTACCCGCAGGGTCCTGAAGCTGGCATTGCCAAAGTCCAGCGCGCCGGTCAGGGCGAGGCGGTGTTTCGGGGTACGGAAAGCCACGTCACTCGCCCGGGCCACACCGTCTTCGATGGTCCAATCCGAGACCATCTGATCAATGGTTGTGCTGCCCTCGCTGTCTTCAAGTAAACCCGTAAAGGCATACCCCCGGGTTACGGCAAGACCCACCGGCCCGGCCAGAAACACGGCCCCGACATCGATCAGGTTGAAGTGTTGGGTTTCGGTGTAATTCTCCAGCTCCTCGTCCAGATCATAGCCATCAAAGGTAAGCTCGGCGGCGTTCATGCTGAACTTGCCGGCGGCGCTCTGTCGTAACGACTGCCAGGAGCTGCCCCGGGCCTTCAGGTCCAGATCCAGGTCGATCTTGCCGCTGGCGCCCTGATCCGGGTTCAGCATGCTCATGAACGCACCGAAATCGAACCCGGCAAGCTGGTTCTCAGCGTGGAGAGCGGGCGGCGCAGAGGAAAGATCCGCCTCAATCCGCCCCGACAGTTCCCCCTCGAAGGCAACCGCGCTCACCGGATCCAGTTGGAAAACGCCCTTGTCACCGTGCATTTCAACGGAGAGGTCGGAAAGCTGGAACCGGTCCTGGCCGAGCGACTTGCACCGCATGTCGCCCTCTGCCCCTAGGGTTTCAAGCACCTGTTGAAGCGCACCACCGTCATGGTGGATGGAGTGCAGGTTCAGATCGCACTGTTCTATCAGCCATTTCCGGTCAGTGGCCCGGTCGTGGTAGGTGAGCCGGGCATCCGTCACCCGTAATCGTTGTAACGAGAACTTTCTGGGCTCATCCGGTTCGGGCCGGTAGAAGTTGAACTCACCAGAGCTGTCGCGTTCGACTGTCAGTTGCGGCTGCTTGATGTGCAGGTCCACCGGGTGCAGGTTGCCGGTCAGCAGGGAAGCGGTGGCAAACGTCACGCTGACGCTTTCGGCCGAGGCTACTGCCTGCCCCTGGCGGCTTACTTCGACATCCGCGATGGTGACACCTGGCCCCTGGAGCAGGTCGAGTTGCAGAGGCTCACCGATCTGCACATCCATGCCCAGGGATTCACCAAGCCGGGTTTCGAGCCGCTGTCTGATCTGGTCTGTGTCAACCAGCAGCCAGACCGCCAAGGCAACCGTCAGAACCAGGAGGGCGGCCAGCACCAGAGCCACCGTAATCATTTTTTGAACTCGTGTTACCATGATTCCGCTGGCCATAACGGAGCCTCGTTCAAAGGTCATACTCGTCGTGGCGGCGGTTCCAGACATACGGTTTCGTTTGTGGCCAGCCTTCCGGAGAGTTCTCCCAGGTCTCCTGGCGACCAAACGGGGTCAGGTCCAGATACGTCCAGTGGCTGCCGAGGTATTCAATGCCGCGCGCCCCTGTAAAGTAGGTGCGGTAGATGTCGTTGCCGTCGCGGAGAAAAACGCTCGCACCGTGCCGCTCACCATTATCGGTGGTTACGCCGAAATCGTAGTTGAAGTCACTTTCGAAAGACGAGTACCAGGGAACTGTCCAACCCATCCGTGCCTGGTACTGCCTGATCTTCTCCAGAGGCGCACGTGAAACCATTACCAGCGAGGTGTCGCGAGCATGCAGGTGGGCCGGGTGAGTCATTGCGTCTGCAACCCAGGAACACCCGTCACAACCTGCCTCCCAGTCTGGGGCAAACATGAAATGGTAAACGATGAGTTGCCGGCGTCCCTCGAACAGGTCGAGAAGGGTGGCTGCACCGTTTGCCCCCTGAAGCGTATAGTCCTTCTCCACCTTCATCATTGGCAATCTGCGGCGCTCGGCGTTCAACGCATCACGTGCCCGGGTCAGCTCTTTCTCCTTAACCAGCAGTCGATCAAGGGCTGCCTGCCATTCCTCGACAGACACGGCTTTTGGTAGCGGTTGCTCAGTCGTCATTTCGTGGTTCTCCTATGCGTAATCGCGCATCCTGTCCTGTGATCGCATGTACATTGCTTCTACCGGGCTGCCTGGTGGAGCATCTTCAAGCCGGGCCCGGCCTTAACTATAGTCAATACCGGGCATTCCGATATACCCGGGCAGGGCCTTGATGTGCTCGATCCAGGGCGCGTTCCTTGTTCAGCGGTATCCGAGCTTGTCGATCAAACGGGCGGCATTGGGATTGGTGTTCTGATGGGTCAAATCGAACCCGAGTGCCTGTGGTGGGCAATCCTCCGGGCGGCCCAGAGCCGCCCCCGCTTCCGCACAGAGCCTGGAAGCAAAATCCAGTGTTTCCCGATCAAAGTAGACATGGGCGTGATAGCCCTTGTGTATATTGACTGGCCTTTTGGGATTACTCATCTTGGCGGCACCGGAGCGATAAATTCATACGCCGTTGGTCAGTTGACTGTGAACCGGGACAGCAGCTGCTTGAGCTGTTGGGACAGCTCCGCCAGGTCGTCACTGGATGCGGATATCCGGGCCATCGACTGTTTGGTTTCATATGACTTCCCGGAGATGGTCGACACATTTCGCGTAACCTCCTCGGCCGTGGCTGACTGCTCCTCGGAGGCCGTGGCAATCTGCTCTGCCATACCGGACATCCGGGCTACCTCCTCCACTGCTTCGCGAAGCTGCACCACAATGTCGGCGGCCCGCTCGGAAATGCCGCTGGCCCGGCTACTGCATTGGGTGACCACGCTGGAGGCATGATCCGAGGAGTTAACCAGGGTGTTGATGGAGTTATTGATTTCCTCGGTCGCCTTCCGGGTATTCTGGGCCAGGCTGCGTACTTCATCCGCAACTACCGCGAACCCCCGGCCCTGGTCACCGGCCCTGGCGGCTTCAATGGCCGCATTCAGTGCCAGCAGGTTGGTCTGGTCGGCGATGGATTTGATGGTATCCAGAACACTGGTGATGGACTCCATGTTCTGCCGCAACTCATTAATGCCGGCTTCCGCTTCCTGAAGTTCCTTTGCCATGGCACGGGTGTCGGCTGCAGACGATTCCACTTCCGTGGCGCTGCGGCTGACGGCCTCATCGGTTCGACGGGCACCTGCGGCAGATTCAGACGTGCTCTGGGATACTTCATTGATAGCCGCAGACATCTCTTCAATGGCAGACGCCATCTGCTCGGTCTGCTCAGCCTGCTGGTTGACGTTTTCCAGAGCCTGCGATGTGATACCGGCCAGCTCTTCGGAGGCACTGGTCTGGCGCTGGGAGGCTTCCTCAATTTTGAAGATGACCTCCTTGAGATCGGACACCATCTTCAGCATGGCGCCATAGACCCCGGTCGCCTCTTTGCTGTCTGTCTGGTCAACAACCAGATTGCCCGACGCGACCTGATCCGCCAGCGCCTGCAACTCGACGGGGTCTTTACCAAGCGGTTTCATGATCCGACTGGCCGTCCAGATAGCCACACCCACAACCGTAACAATCACTATTGCAATGGCAAAGGCGGCGGTCAACCAGAGTTGACGGACCGGTGCCAGCGCCTCGCTCTGGCCAACCTCTGCTATCAGTGCCCAGTTAAGGCCACCCACTTTAACGGGCCGGTAGGCCGAAAACACCGGCTGGCCCAGGTAGCTGTCAATAACAGACTGACCGGAATTCCCGGCCAACGCCTGCTGCGCCGCGACTGTATCAACAGCGCCCGCCTGCGGATTGGCGAAAGAAGCAGCCACACTTCGATTGTCGGAGTCCAGGTAGGAATCGGACCGCATCAGCAAATCTTCGCCCACCAGGTAGGTCTCTCCCGTTTCCCCCATGCTTTCCCGTTCCAGCATGATGGCGTTGAGCCGGTCCAGGGGAAGCTGGAACGCCAGCACACCCACCCTTTTATCCCCGGAAAACACCGGGGTGGCGATGAACCCGGCCGGGGCATCGTAGGAAGGCTCGTACTCGCTGAAATCCGTGAAGCGGGGCTCGGTGTTCTTCTGGTCCTCCAGGGCCCGCCTGAAGGCTTGAGCCAACCCGGAATTCGCATAAGGGCCATTCTTGAGTGACGTCCCGAATTCCACTTCCTTGAACACGGAGTACAGAACGTGGCCTGTTTCATCGTCAATCAGAAAGATATCGTAATAGCCGAAGCGCTCCTGAAAATCCTTGAAAGACGGATGCCACTCGCCATGAATCCGGTTATAAATCTGGAAACCGGGGGAAGCCATCAGTTCGTCCTTCTCCCCCACGGGATTAGGGTTCTCGACAATGTACTTGTACTGAAGAGCCAGGCCATTCTTGTCCAATGGCGCGACATAATCTGCCGCCGTACGACCCTGGCCGCCACCATGGGCCTGTAACTGAGGCAGGAAATGCTGCTGGTAGTGTCCTTCCAGCTGATCCCGCATTTCCTGCTCTTCAACCCGGACGCCGCGGGCAAAATCGCCAAACACACGCTTGAAAGTCTCTGCCGCCGTTTGGGTACCACGGTGAGCGGCCACGGACTTCAGTTGGTTGCGGATGGTTTCGAGATAATGCTGAACACTGTCCCTTTTACTGTTGGCGGCAACGGCCAACCCGGACAGAGCCTGCTCTTCGAGGGTTTGCCGCGCTGCCACGACATTGAAAAAAGTGAGTGCAACAGCGGGGATCAGTCCAACGAGCACTAGAGTGATGAGCAGGCGTTTTTTCAGGGTCATTGAGGTCTTTTTCTTTGTCGTTTATTGTTTGGCGGCTAGTGACCCAAAAACTTTAGAACGACAAGTTGTATTAGACAACGAAAATAACCGGTGTGTCGCTTTTAGTTAGCTGATTGTTAAATCCTTTTACCTACGTGCGGCAACCTGAACACGGTCAACATCCAATCCAGGTCGGTACACTTGCTTGAGCGATAGGTCAGGCCACGGGCCCGCTGACAGCGGCCAGAACGACAACAACCCAGAGGCCGAGCACCGCAAGGAAGTTGATCGTAAATACGATGCCCCACACGGTGGGGGCCCGGGCGACCGTGAGTAAAACATAGAGGAGAGCTGCTAGCGCGACATGCGCTGCCATGGAAACGATCAGGGCTTGAGACATCAGTAATTCCACTAGGACTTTTGCTCTTTGACGTTGTAAGAGAACTTTTCGATCCCAGTCGGATAGTCGCCGAAATAGGAATGGCACACGGCAAAATAAAGCCGCGCGGCGCTCTCTGCTGCACCAGGTATGTCAGTTTCCGGACTCAACGGCAAGATGCTGTTTGATACTGATGGATTCGTGTGCGAGCAAATCACTTTGACCGTGTAAGGCTCAGAGTTCCAATTGATTGCAACGTTTTTGGGTGACGGTGGATAGTCTTCCACGTCTTCGAGCTGCGAACTACCCTCAAGTATCGTGGCCTCCAACACTTGCTGCGAATCCGATGATCCAAGGGGCTCGACAGAAAGCCACTTGGTCCAGGAGCACGAGCCCATGTGGCAACGGGCAAGGGTGATTTGACCGTTTGCTTTGAGCGGTGAGTAGAGTGAGTTGACTGCCTTGGTTGGGGTTGAAGCAGCTGGTTGGCCAGGATTAGGTTTAGTGCAGGCAGAAAGCAACACGATGATAGTTAATGCAGCAATGTGGATAATGGACAAAGGTGTTTTCTCCGGAGTGCTTAAATAGCAGCCGATTGTTATGTTCTCCCTGAGGTGCTAGATTGTGTATAGAAACTGAAAACCATACACATAGGTGCAACATGAGAACGAACATTGTCATTGACGATCAGTTGATGGCCGAAGCCCTCAAAGCCTCCGGCTACGAAACCAAAAAAGAGGCCGTTGAGCAAGGTCTGAAACTTCTGGTCCAACTGAGCAAGCAGCAGGAAATTCGAAAGCTGCGAGGCAAAATCAAGTGGGAAGGCGACCTGGATGAAATGCGGAGTGCCCGATGATACTGGTGGATACCAGTGTCTGGATCGACTATTTCAACGGAGTCAAAAACCCGCAAACTGACCTTCTGGACGCCTCGATAGTCCAAGGATTCGTCGCTATCGGCGACCTCATATTTCTGGAAATCCTGCAAGGCATCCGCAACGACAAACAGTATCGTCAGACCAAACAAAGCCTGCTCGCGCTGGAACAGTATGAGATGTTTGGCAAAGATATGGCAGCCAGGTGTGCCGACAATTACCGAGCGCTTCGTAAAAGAGGCATCATGATCAGAAAAACTGCCGACGTGATCATCGCGACGTTCTGCATAGAGAAGGAGCTACCCCTGCTGTTTTTGGATCGCGACTTTATCCCTTTTGTTGATCACCTTGGACTTGAGCCTGCCCTGAGAGGGACATAACGCCCGCCATCACCGGTGGCAAAACCGGGGCAAAGCGGAGGTTTTGGCATCTTGGTGGATGGCCTGGTTAACACTGCTCAACTGAACACCTGTGGTTAAAGTCAAAATGGTATTCCGTCCTCGTCTTCTGTTGCACCTGATTCGGTAGACGGCTCAGGACCAGAAAGAGCGTTTTCATCCGGCATCAGCTCCCATTCATTGCAAATCATTTCTTAATCCATGCCACTCAGCAAGTTGCGCCTGAGAAAAGCAATCTGGTCTTCCACGGCCTGCTCGAACCAGCGGCCATTGAAGATATCGAAATGCCCGATAGGGTAGCGACGAATCTCGCCGCAGGGGGCTTTTTCAGCGACCCGTACGGCCGGCCTGGGAGGCGAAATCTCGTCCTGGTCACAGACACAGACAAGTAGCGGGCTCCGAACGCGATGTGCCCGCAGAGCAGGCCGTTCAGAGCCTATGCGCAACATGATGCGGGCCGGCACCGTCGGTTCCCATCCTTCAGCATCGGCGGGCAGAATCGATTCGTATCCTGATACGGCATCCGGTGTCGTCATCATGGCAACGCTTCCGGGCTGCCCCGTCAACGCAATACGGTGCGGTGCAAGCCCAAACAGTCGACAAAATTCATCCCGCAGCCCTTCCCAGACCAGAAAGGCGGCACGTGCACGACCCGCGGAACGCATTGTTGCTGCAACAGCCGACCGGCCGTCGACAAAAGGATTCTGAATCACGGCGGCGGCGATGCTGATATCATCGTCTGCAGCCAGACTCAACACATGGCCGCCGCTGAAGGAGGTTCCCCACAGGGCGATTCGGTCGCCGTCGATTCCATCGAGGTCCCGGGCGCAGGCCATGGCAGCACGATAGTCCTGGCGCTGGCTGTCAATGTCGATCAAGCCGCGTGGCTCGCCCTCGCTCGTGCCCACATACCGGTAGTCGAAAACCAGCACGGCAATGCCGGCTTTTGCGAAGCGTGCCGCGAAGTTGGGCAAAGCGGCCGAGCGTATGCCTCCCATGCCGTTGGCCATGACCACGCAGGGGGGCGGGCCGGCTCCGGAAGGCCGGTAAAGCCAACCGTCGCATCGTACTCCCGCTGACAGAAATGAAATGTCCTCCCGCAATGCATGGGCATTATTCGCAGTTGGCGCGGGAGGGGCGTTCCCGCCTGTATTGGATGCTTGGACTGACATGGCTGTCTCCGATATAGTTAAGTTAAAAAAAGACCTGTGG
>CAZFPG010000124.1:5799-8681 GCA_964521055.1 uncultured Marinobacter sp. | reverse complement strand
AGCGCTGCCACATGGTTATCTATTTCGACGCCATAAAGGTGCAAAGAGACTGATCAAGTTTGATGGCAGTCGCTCAACTTGCTGCGATTCATTGCCATTGTTGATGACGATTCCCTGTTCATCATGCTTTGAAGTTATGGCCCGGAAATCACTTTGCGCCAAGCCCTCACCTTCATGGGGCTTTGTTCATTAGCCTCAGTGCATCAGACAAGGAAATTTCACCTGCAAAACCGCTTCCTGTCATTGTCGGACCGCCCTCCTCCACCGACTGGGCAAACTTTACCCCCGGGTCTGCCAGCAGCTTTTTGTACAGTTGTTGCACCCGCGGGTAAGCCTGGAAATCAATCACCGGGTGATACTTCGACCAGCGAGCTATACCCGAAAAATAGGCATCGGCCAGCGAGCGGTCCTCGCCCAGTAACCATGGTTTATTGCCCAGGAAGCTTTCCAGGTCGGCGTAGGCCTTTTCCAGACACGCAATGCCGTACTGCTTAAGAGCCCGCTGCTCTTCATTCTCCAGCCCGTGCTCATAAACAAACCAGAGCGGACTGAAAGCATTGAAGAATGTAGTGTTAAGAAAGGCCAGTGCCTGGTTCAGGCTATCGAACTTGACTGTACCCTTGGCAAAGTTCAATTTTTGGTCATCACTCAGTGCTCCAATATGATTCAGTATCGCCATGCTCTCGGTAATGACGTTTCCGCTTGCCATCATCAATGCAGGCGTTTCCGCCACGGGGTTGATGCGTCTGTAATCTTCACTGGTTACATCTTCTGGCATGTTTATACGACATAATTGATAGGGTATGCCCAGCCATTCCAGGGCAACTATAGAACCAAATGAGCACCCTGATGGGACGCCGTAAAATAATACTGGTTTCATAAACCTTCTCCACTTGATTGGTGTTTCTCAAACCCGAACGGTTTAAGTGGAATTATTATGCGTTTGTGGACGATACCTGAGTAGTGGGGTAAATTTAGATTCAGCGTCTACATCTATGGACTTTGCCAATGCTCAAACTCAACAACCTTCCTTTTTTCGTCGCAGCTGTGGAACAAGGCGGATTTGCGGCGGCAGCACGGGTGCTGGGGCTGCCTAAATCGACCATTAGCAAACGGGTCGCAGAGCTGGAGGAAGAGCTGTCGGTGCGGCTGATTCACCGCACTTCCCGAAGTTTCAGGCTTACCGACCTTGGCCAGCAATTCTTTGACCGAGCTCGCGCTGTGTTGATCGAAGCAGAGGCGGCGGAACAGATTGTGCGCAGTAGGCAGTCAGAGCCTAGCGGAATTGTGCGCGTAACGTCCTCGGTTCCCACAGCACAGATTTACCTGGCACCCCATCTCCCGAACCTTGCGTTGCTTTATCCTCGCTTGAATCTGCAGCTTGAGGTGAGTGATCGTTTTGTGGATGTGGTGCAGGAAGGTTTCGACATAGCGGTGCGCAGCCACTTTCAGCCCTTACCCGATTCAGATCTGGTGCAAAGAGCGGTATTAACTGAACCGATGATACTGGTTGCAGCGCCGGGGTACCTGCGAGACAAATCTGCGTTACTGGAGCCGGAGGATTTGGCGCACCATGATGGTTTGCTGTCCGGCGCCGGCAAGAGTGTCTGGCAACTGCACAGGCAAAACGGTGGGCATTGTGAAGTTTTCCCAATTCCGCGGATGGTGGCCAATGAGTCGCAAGTGCTTATTAACGCTGCCATGGCTAGCCTGGGTGTAACATGCCTGCCAGCCGGCATGTGTCAGGATGCCCTTCTGAAAAACCAACTTGTTCAAGTACTGCCAGAATGGAATGGCGGCACGGTGACCACAACGCTGTTAATGCCGCATCGTCGCGGTCAACTACCCGGCGTTCGGGCGGCTGTGGAATTCATCATCAAATGCATGAGTGTAGAAAGCCAACAATTCAGCACTCCTGGTAAGCCCCCGATATCCTAGACACTTGGGGGGCTTGCCAAGGATAAGTTTTAATCCATCTGATTGATACTATGGACTATTGGTAACGGCAGCACATTTGGTAACGTTGAGAGACAACTCATTACTTGCCGTTTAAATATACCCGCTATAATCTACTTCATAAGCCTTCCCTTCTAACTTACGTTGAGTAGCTCTGGTTCTCCCCATTTCCTGGCTATGTTTTTGCGTATGGATATGTACATGCGTTGAAGATTTAAGAATTTACTATATAAAACAATATTAGAAGCCATTTCTGGCATGCTACATAGTGAAATTAAGGAATTTAAAAATTCAGCAATCACCGTCCGAGTATTCTCTAGTGTTCTGATTTTATTGATAGTTGTTTAGTTCTTGCTGTCGATTATATTTTCTATTGCACTGTGAGGTAATAAAACCGTGTTCTTTAAAAAGCCTTTTCTTTTTACCCTGTTGGTCGGACTTTCAATTATGTCCGGCTGTAATGATTCAGATCCTCTTGGAGATATATCAAGCGTGGGAAACGAACCCACCGCTGAAATTTCTACTTTTGATAATGCCACCTTTGATACGGCCAATTGGGAATAATACGAATGAAAAAACTGATTATTAGTAGCAGAACACTTTTAGCAATGGGAATTGGCTTCGCAATGGTTGGGTCCGCAATAGCGGCGGGCGTACCCAACACATTTACCAGCGGGGATACGATTAAAGCCAGCGAAATGAATGAAAACTTTACAGCGCTGGAGGAATCCATCAGCACAATTGCCCTTACCCCCGGGCCGGCGGGTGATTTCGCTATCGAGGATGCTGGTACTTATGCCGGGCAAGTCGGCCTGGGAAGCACTGGCAATTTTAGTTTACTACCTGGCGCCGGCGGTGAAACTGGTACTGCCGCGGCGGATGCAGCTTGCGATGCGGCCTTTCCGGGCTCCCATGCTGAATTGGAC
>CAZFPG010000124.1:0-5699 GCA_964521055.1 uncultured Marinobacter sp. | reverse complement strand
ACATGGCCGTTGCCTGTTTCACACCTCAATAAGTCTGGCTTCAAAGAGCGTGCGATCCAGATCCATTCCAGACTTCCCTCAAAGCTGGCCGCCCAACTGGTGCGGCCAGCTTTGTAGCACGTGCCACGTCTGTTTCGGGAACAGCCCAGCCCAACTGCAAGATGCTAAAACCGACTTTCCGACCGTAACCCTTTTCTTAAGGATGCATTAATTCGGATTAATTCTATTTACGCAGCAGCATGCAGTACATCAAGCTGTACTATATTTTACATCTTTCCGGTTGGAACAAGGAGGACACCGGGATGGCGACGGAATACGCAGTATCACTCGACACTCAGAAATCGCAAGAAAACCACCTGTTGGCCTCACTGCAGGCAGACAGCATGGCGCGCCTATGCCCCCACCTGAAGTCTGTCTATCTTCCTTTTGGGGAAGTGCTGTATGAGCCTGGCTTGAAAATGCACCAGGTCTATTTTCCGGTCGATTCCATAATCTCTCTGCTGTACGTCACCAATGATGGTGCGTCCACCGAGATCTCCGTGGTCGGCAATGAGGGCGTGCTTGGCGTGCCTTTGCTAACCGGCGGCGAGAGTACCTCAAGCCGGGCCATCGTGCGAAGCGCGGGAGAAGCCTATGCGCTGCGAGGGGAGATACTAAAAGAGGAATTTGATTGCCACGGGAGGCTGACGGAGCTTCTGCTGCATTACACACAGACGCTGATCACCCAGGTGGCACAGACTGCTGTCTGCAACCGGCATCACCATATCGACCAGCAATTATGCCGCTGGTTGCTAATGTCCCTCGATCGACTCCCAGGCAATTCCTTGCAGATGACCCATGAATTAATCGCCAACATGCTGGGAGTCCGGCGCGAAGGCGTGACCGAAGCCGCGGGGAAGCTCCAGAGGCTTGGTGTGATCACGTACCGGCGCGGCAGGATTGAGGTGCTGGACCGCGCAAAACTGGAGTCCCTGTGTTGTGAATGTTATGCCGTGGTAAAGAAGGAAACTAATCGGTTGCTTAACTAGGGAGGCTCTGAATAAGTCTCTCCCCTATTCATAACTCGCAGCCCAACTGTTGCGGCCCAGCTCTGTGGCGCGTGTGATGTCTGTTTCAGGAACCCCTGTCAGGTCTCCCTGTTCCCTGGTGTCGTAATGAAAGACGCACAAACGTGAAGCAAACTCCGCGAACGGTAGTGATGCTTCGCCATAGCGCTCGCCATGGCTCTCTGTTGAGCAGCTTATCCCCTGTCCCCAGTCCTGGCCGCTGTCGTTGTTGGGGTTGAAAAAATAGATCCGCATCTCGCCATCACGGTCCAGATTGACCCGGATAATGGTTATAGCGTGGCGTCCAACCAGGCGCCCTCCACTATCGGTTACTGCAATACCCGCCGGCTGCGGATGGATCACGGGTATATTGCCGTTGTAATAAGGGTGGTAGCAGGCATAAAAGTGGCGGATAAAGTCCTCATAATCATGGATTTTTCCTGTCTGCCGGCTGGTAACACTCAGAAATCCATGTCCTACCCACCAGCCGTACATTTCCGGGTTAATCCAGCGATGCAGGTCATCCTTACGCTCTCCGCACAGGCGCCCCATCTCGCCATAAATGCGGTCAAGGTGAGGTATCAGAATCAGGGAAACCGGGTCCACATCGGTTGGAGGTACTTTTGCAAGGCCTGCTTCCAGGTGCTGTGACGTAATCTGCTGGCCCTCGAAACGCATGATCACGTCGTCATCACGGGCAGCCCAGGCCACCAGTTGCAGCAGAAAATCGGCGTCGTTGAAGGACCACATGGAAAGACCGATAACCGACTGGCACGTTGGATTATTCCCCTGGCCAATCCCCAATGGTTGCCCCAACAGGCTCAACACACCGGCCAGCAAATATACCCGTGGCGGGTGCGCGTCGCCAAATACCGTGCTCAGTTTGTCGGATGCAGCCGGGCATAGGTTCAGCCCCAGTTGCCGCCACAGGCCCGAAGCGACGGGTGGCGTAAACAGAGAGCCACGCTCAAGAAACATGGCCAGGCCATAAACGGCCTGGCAGGTTTCCGGATGAACCACCTGATCAATCAGCTCGAGCACGATCTGTCGGTAGCTTTGCAGCACATCATTGCCGGTGATGCTCAGGCCCAATGCCAGCGGAATCAGATCATCCCGTAGCCCCCGCAGGTGGCGCAACAGAACGGGATGGTACGGTGAAACCATGCCAGTGCCATGCATGGCGCTGGCAAAGGCCTGGGCTTCTTCGGATAGCGCCATTTCGTCCATATCGGCCAGTCGTTCGCCGTAAACGGCAAAGCCCGGGTCGTCGCGGCAGCCGATGGTAGGCCCGAACAAGGCGCTGACAAGGCGTGCCGCTTTGTGCATGCCTGAGGTCTCGATTTCGGGATCAAACAGGCAACTGGCAATCTGGCTGACCATCTGTTTGATGCTGTCGGTCTGTATCGGGCGCTGGGCCAGCAACCGTTGTACTTCCTCCACGAGGCTGTCGAGAATACTCGCATACCCCAGCCTGCTGAGCAGATACTGGTAAAGTGAACTGACGATGTGGCCCAGTCCCTGGGGCCGCTCCCGATCCGCTTCGCTCATCTGGCCTGACAGCAGGTCCAGGTTCAGTGCTGTTACCTGGGTCAGGAAGTTCCGGGCCTGCTCCGCTGAAATGCCGGGATGGAGATAGTCCCCCATGGCCACAGCTAGCAGCCTTAGTTCACTCAGGGCTTCGATGGTTGTGTACGCCGGGGCTCCCTGGCGCAAGGTCCGCACCGCTAGCGCGGGCCGCAGAATGGCAGGCTGGTCCCAGTCGCTGTTGGTAAATACCCCTTTGGCTTCCATCGCCGGTACCCGCGCGTATAGCGCGTCCAGTCCTTGGGGCCTTTCCATTACTTGAAGGGCCGCTTCGAGTACCTCTGTATTTGGCGCCAGTGGGTCACTCTGGTGCGTAAACGCAAGTTGCTCCAGGGCCCGGTCAAACGCCGCAACAGAAGGATCGGTGCCTGGATCAGTGCCGGGGATAGTCACAGTGCTTTCCTTGCTTAATTAATAAGCTATTTTGGTGATCGTCCATAACCTAACGGTGCGCTCAAGACGTTGCGGAAGCAAACTATTCCGGGGCTTTCGTTTCTATTTGTAACCATAGCGACTATATTGAAGTGGATGGTTGGAACGCAGTGACCTCTGGTATTCAGCCAGTGAGACTTCTCTTTACTAAGCTGCTACTCCTGGCTTCAGGTCATTCAATCCCCCCACAACCAACAATGCCTGACAGGTCAGTTCACCTGTTGCGCTCCGCAGTTCAGCGCAGTTCTTTTCAGGCAAACCAGCAAGGAGAATATCGAATGTCTATGACATCGGAGAAAGAGTTACCCAAAGAGGTAGCGGCCTGGCGCGACCCGGAAATGGACTCGGTCCGTGGAACCGAAACCCCGAAGGATCCGAACAAAGGTTACATTGCCCTGCTTGGCTGGAGCGTCAATGCGATCAAGGCTGCGCAAAAGTTTGATCGCCGCTATGTGGTGGTTGCCCCGGAGTGGGCTGCGGATTTCTGTACCGCCAACAATATACCTTTCGTTCCCTGGGACTTTATCCGGTTGAACGATCGCTCCCTGGAGATTGCTGAAATATTGAAAGCAGAGGGTGTCGACGTTGCCATACCGTTGTTTGAGGAAACTGTCGAGTGGTCCGGTGCGATCAACTCTGTCCTTCTTGATAGCCCCCGGATGTATGGCCAGTCCATCCTGTTCCGTGACAAGGCTCTGATGAAGCGCCGCGCCCAGCTTGGTGGCATTCGCGTTGGCATTTTTGAGGAAGCCCATGAAAAGGAAGACATTGTTCGCTTCATGAAGCGTGTCAACCAGACTCTCCTCAAGCTTGACGGCGATCCTGACGATCCGATTCACGTCAAAGCATTTGACAAGGCCGGCTGCCTCGGCCACAGAATGATTCGTACACTTGAGGAAATCGAACACATTCCGGCTGAGGAATACCCTTTGCTGATGGAAAGTCACCTCAGTGGCTGGGAGTTCGCGGTTGAGGCCTGGATTCATGATGGCAAGATCCAGTTCCTCAACATTTCGGAATACGTAACCCTGGGCTATTCGGTGTTCGTACCCGCTACCGAGCAACTTGAGAGCTGGCGCAATGCGATTACCAAACAAATCGAGTTGTTGATCAAAACATTCGAGATCAAGTTCGGCCTGATTCACCCTGAGTACTTTGTCACTGCAGATGGCGAAATGTACTTTGGCGAGGTTGCTTACCGTCCGCCCGGGTTCAAGGCTTTCGAACTGATTGAGAAAGCCTACGGATTCAATGCCTACCAGGCTTCGATGCTGGTGTTCGATCCCAAAAGCACCAAAGAGGAAGTGGCGGCATTCTTCCCTCGGGAAGTAGTCGATGCCAAGGGTTATGCGGGCTGCTTCGGTGTGTATCCACGCCGTCGTGTTGTCAGCAAGCTGCAGATGCCTCCGGAATGTGTGGATCACCCCTACTTCGAGTCACACGAACTTGTGGCACCGACAGAAGAAACCGTTCCTGACCGCTCGGCCTTTGGCACCCATTGGGGCCTGGTGTTCTTCTTTGGTGACGATCCCATCAAGATGCGGGACCTGCTGAAAGTACAGGAGGAACTGGACTTCTACGTCTAGGCTCCCGCCAGGGTAACTCAACGCTAACCCATAGTGCCCATGATTCTGGATAACGCAAATCCAGGATCATGGGCTTCAAACCAGGCAATAAATTACTCCCGCCAGAACGGCTTGTGAGCCTCTTCGAAGAGGCTTCCGTACGGCACCCCGATATCCTTCTCTATCAGCCGCGTATCCATTTCGTACAATGAGTTTCTCAGCCGGTAACGCCGGCTCCAACGCTCGGCATACAGTTTGAGTGTGCCGAAGGTCCGTCTGAAGGCCCTGGCACTGCTGCGGGAGCGCTGATTGCTCACGGTTGCTGATGGGCACAAGGGTTGGTTCATGGTTGCAGGTTTCATTTTCATCTTCCTATAAATATGAACGATGACTACAATGAAACCATTCTCGGCCCTCGTATAAAGGCGGTCCATGGACATTTTATGAACCAGGTGTTCGGAAATTCTGAACATAAAGCTCGACAGGCTTAAATGCGGTGGCTGTATGTGGTGCGTTTTCTGTCGGGAATATTGATGGACACGCGGATGCGCTCCTGATTGCAGCTCTCGTCATGGACCCTTAAACACTTGCTTATGAGGTGAATGCAGCTAAACTCCTATTCAGCTTGCATTTTTCATTGCTGCTTGATTAACAGACAGGGAATCCCTACCACCCTCGATACGCAGGATATATAGGGTGCGAGCCTCGGAGTGAACCCATTGACTGAATCGATTCAACCAATGCAAAGAGTAAAGTGCTGAGATGTCGCCATGCAGCAGCCCATATCATACCTGAGCCGACGTTCGCCCCCTTTCAGAGTTGCCAGGATGGGCGTCAGTTCGGCCTGTCTCATGTTTGCCAGTGCTGCTTTTGCGGCGGATGAACCACTCTGGGACATCCCCCTGGAAGAACTCGGGCAGATACGAGTCGTTTCGATTGCCTCAGGAACCAAAGCCCCGCTGGATAAAGCCGCCGCCATAACCTCGGTTATCAATGCCGAAGACATCGCTGCTATGGGGGCCACAGATCTCGACCAGATTCTGGAAACCGTGCCTGGCCTGCACGTAAACCA
>CAZFPG010000123.1:0-8719 GCA_964521055.1 uncultured Marinobacter sp. | reverse complement strand
AGTCACCCCCAGATTTTCCCGCCTTTTTATAGACTTACACCGTCATTTTACAAACCCCTGTTACCCGTCCATGATGAATTGTCAGGAATGCAATCAATTCCCGTTGATCGGCAAACTTTTCCGGGTGTCAGGTTATGGTCAGGTTACTGCGCAGTATCTGTGTACTTGCCTCACTCACGTTCAGCTTCCCTGCTGTCGGCGTATCTGAGGTCAGCGAGCAGCGAACCCTGCGTGCTGCCTATGTGGACTTTCCGCCGCTGACCTATACCGACGAAAATGGCAACGCTGCCGGTTACTACATCAGGCTCTGTGAGCAGATCGCCGGCAATGCCGGTTACCGTCTGGACTGGCAGGAGTTGCCGGTAGGGCGCATTTACATGTTTCTCAAAAGTGGCAGGATCGATTTCTGGGCCGGCCTTGGTGGCTTGCCGCATATTCAGTCCTCCGTGGTGGAGTCCCGGCCACCCATCGGGAACCTCACCCTGGCGGCTTTCCATTTCGACAGAAGCCCCTCTGTGGACAGCTTTGACGACCTTGCAGGCTCCCGCCTGATACTGTTGTCAGGCTACACCTACCTCGGTGCCGTTGACCCTCTGTTATCCGATGGGGTTACCCGTGTGGACACCGCTCCCCACCACAGGTCAGCCATGCGGATGCTGGCCATGGGCCGGGGGGATTATGTGCTGAATTACGTTGAACCAGTGACGGAGGTGCTTCAGAAAGAGCCCGTTGAAGGACTGCGCTGGTCGGAACTGATGACGTCACGTCTGGCGCTGGTGGTGTCACGGCAGACGGACGAGTACCGGGAGATTATGGACAGGCTTGAGGCCGAACTGGGCGATGGGCTGACTTCTTATCAATCCCCGGGCATGCTAAGGTTAAGCCCGCTTTTTTAACGGCAGTTGGCAGAACATGAGCTACCAGGTACTTGCCCGTAAGTGGCGCCCCCGCACATTCGAAGATATGGTCGGCCAGGAGCATGTGCTCCAGGCACTGATCCACGCCCTGGACAACCAGCGGCTGCACCATGCCTACCTGTTTACCGGTACCCGCGGAGTGGGGAAAACCACCATCGGCCGGCTACTGGCCCGTTGCCTGAACTGCGAAACTGGCGTAACGGCCACCCCCTGCGGTACCTGTTCCAGTTGTCAGGAAATCCAGGAAGGCCGCTTTGTTGATCTGATTGAAATCGACGCCGCGTCCCGTACCGGTGTCGATGATATGCGGGAGCTGACGGATAACGTCCAGTACGCGCCGTCCCGTGGCCGCTTCAAGGTGTACCTCATTGACGAGGTGCACATGCTGACCAATCAGTCTTTCAACGCGTTTCTGAAGACTCTGGAAGAACCGCCGGAGCACGTCAAATTCCTGCTGGCGACCACTGATCCCCAGAAGCTTCCGGTCACCGTTCTTTCACGCTGCCTGCAGTTTAACCTCAAGCGGATGACGCCAGAGCACATTGCCGGGCATTTGCGGCACGTGCTGACACAGGAAGGCATTCCTTTTGAGGAGCCGGCGCTGTGGCTGCTGGCTCGCGCCGCCGATGGCAGTATGCGGGATGCCCTGAGCCTGACTGACCAGGCCATCGCCTTCGGCAACCAGAAGCTCAGCGGCAGTGATGTCAGTAATATGCTGGGTACCATTGACCAGAGGGATATAGAGAAGCTGGTCGATGCGCTGGTTGAGAATGACGGCCCGGCCCTGCTTTCCGAAATCAGCCGTGTTTCCGATTTCGCGCCGGATTACAGCGTTATCCTGGCGGACCTGCTGTCGTTGTTTCACCGGGTTACCATGGAGCAGGTGGTGCCGGGCAGTGTCGATAACGCCCTTGGGGACGCCGCCCAGGTTGAATCCCTGGCACGCCGTCTGAGCGCGGAAGATGCGCAGCTGTTCTACCAGGCGGCCCTCATGGGCCGTAAGGATCTTGCAGTAACACCGGATGCCCGCATGGGCTTCGAAATGACGCTGCTGCGTATGCTGGCATTCCGGCCGGGAGCGGATCGCAGGGAGCCGCCGGCTGTTGCCTCCGGCGGTTCGTCCTCCCCACAGGAATCGCGGGAAGACCCCGAACCTGGCCCGGCAGCGCCGGAGCCGCAGTTGTCGGAACCTGTAGCGGAGCCAGCTGCGCCGGAGCAACCATCAGCTGTGCCGGAACAGGCTGTACGGGAACAGGAAGAAGTGGCACCGGAAGCCGTTGAAGAGGAACCGGAAGCGGGCCCTCCACCGGTGGAAACCGATGATGCGTGGCTGGCAAGTCTCGATGCGGCAGCAGAGTCTGCAGCTGCTGAATCAGTTGATGCAGGGGATTATGTGTCCGAGCCGGTGCCAGAGCCTGAAGCGCTCGGGCGCGATTTCGTCGAGGAGGCCCCTGCTGAAGCCCCGCAGGAAGAACCGGCGGAGGTCGCCGAAGAGCTGCCGGACACCGGTGAATTTGTCTGGGAGCAGGATTTCCGGGGCCTGGGTATCGTGGGTATGCCCGGTAACCTGGCCAGCAACGCCGCCATGACCCGCAACGGCAATGAAATCCTGCTGACCATCGACGAAGGCCATGCCCGCCTGCTGAATGCCCGCCATGAAGAAAAAATCCTGGAGGCATTGAGGAATCGGTTCGGCGACACCATAACCCTGCGTATAGAGCAGGGCGATGCCCACGGCAAGACACCGGCGGCCTGGGAAGAACGCCAGCGCCGGGCTCGCCAGAAAGCTGCCGAAGAGGCGATTCGCAACGACCCGGCGGTGCAGTCCATTGTTGAACGATTCGAGGCGAGGGTAGTCGAAGACAGTATCCGGCCGCCGCAGCAGGCAAAAGGATAACGAGTGGGGGGGCGCTGCCCCGTTTGAGGCAATGGCGAGGCAATTCTGGAGAAGGTGAGCATGATGAACAATATGGGCGACCTGATGAAAAAGGCCCAGCAGATGCAGGAAGAGATGAAGAAGGCCCAGGAAGAGGCTGCCAAGGCCGAGATTACCGGTGAAGCCGGCGCCGGCCTCGTCAAGGTGACCATGAATGGCCGCCACGATGTGCGCAAAGTGGACATCGATCCCTCCCTGTTGAGCGAAGACAAGGAGATCCTCGAGGATCTTCTGGCGGCGGCCGTGAACGATGCCGTCCGCCGCGTCGAGGAAAACCAGAAAGAGAAAATGTCCGGCATGATGTCCGGTATGGGCATGCCTCCGGGCTTCAAAATGCCGTTCTGATGAGGATTGCTGATGGCTTTTAGTCCGTTGGTGGACGAGCTGGTGGAGTCACTGCGCTGTCTGCCTGGTGTCGGTCAGAAAACGGCCCAGCGAATGGCGTTTCACCTGCTGGAACGCGGGCGTTCCGGTGGTTCGCGGCTTTCCGGTGCGCTGGAACGGGCGATGACCGGCGTGCGCCGTTGCGAAAGCTGCCAGAACTTTGCCGATACGCCCACCTGTAATATCTGTGAGAATCCGGAGCGCCGCAATGGCACCCTCTGCGTGGTGGAAAGCCCGTCGGATCTGCTGGCCATAGAACAGGCGGGCGACTACCGTGGCAGCTATTTCGTGCTGATGGGGCATCTTTCACCCATTGATGGCGTGGGCCCCGAGGAAATCGGGATCGAACGCCTGCTACGACGCATCCATGATGAAGGCGTGACCGAACTGATTCTCGCCACCAACCCGACGGTGGAAGGTGAGGCCACGGCCCACTACATTGCCGACCGACTGGATGGCAGCAATATTCTTATCACCCGCCTTGCCCATGGCATTCCCGTGGGTGGCGAGCTGGGGTATGTGGACGGGTTTACCCTGACTCATGCCTTCCGTGGCCGCAAACCCCTGACCGATTAAACCTGACCGGGCCTTTGATATGGACGCTAACAACCCGGCCGCACTCGTTCCCGCGGCTCCCGAGACTGTTTCCTGGATCCGGGAGCCGGAGGCACTGGACCACTGGCTAGTCCAGGGCAAAGACGAGCCGCTGGCGCTTGATACCGAATTCGAGCGCGTGGATACCTTCTTCCCGATTCCGGGCCTGGTACAGCTGGGGCTGGGCGAGCGCTTCTGTCTGGTGGACCCCTCGGTTGCCGAGGCTTCACCGGGGTTCCGCCAGATTCTGACCGATCCCGATGTGCCCAAACTGCTCTATGCCATGAGCGAGGATCTCGAGCTCTTCCGCCATTGGTTGCAGCTGGAGCCGGAAGGGCTGCTCGACCTGCAGATTGGCGCCGCCCTGGCCGGTGCCGGTTTCTCCATGGGCTACGCCCGGCTGGTGGAAACCCTGTTCGGGGAATCCCTTGATAAATCCGCTACCCGTTCCGACTGGCTCGCACGCCCGCTGTCGGAGGCCCAGGAGCGTTATGCCCTGGACGACGTGCGTTTTCTGGTACCGATGTACCACTGGGTGATGGCGCGGTTGCGTGAGCGCGGTCTCGAGGACGCCCTCGCGGAAGAATCAACGCGCTTTTCCAGGGAGCTTGCAGCCCAGGACGACCCGGACAACCACTACCTCAAACTGCGCGGCGGATGGACCCTGAGCCCGCAGCAGCAAGGCGTACTGCGGGAGCTGGTGCGCTGGCGGGAGCACGAATCAAGGCGCCGGAACCGCCCCAGGGGCCGCGTAGTGGGGGATCCGCTGCTGATTGCCATTGCCCAGAAGATGCCGGCATCGGTGCGGGAGCTGTCCTCGATTCAGGGCGTTCCGCCCGCGGTGGTTCGCCGCTATGGTGATAGAATCATCGAAATGGTTGCGGACGCCGCCACTGCGGACAACTCCGGCATCGAAACTATTACTCCGCCCCTTAGCCGGGAGCAGCAGATGTTTTACAAACAGCTCAAGCGCCAGATGGTGCAGGCTGCCGAGGCCCGGGATATTCCGGTTGAGTTGCTGGCTCCGCGCAGACGCCTTGAGGCAGTGGTGCAGCAATCGGATCTTTCGGCCGGATTATTTGACGAGGGCTGGCGCCAGGAAACACTGGCCCCGGTGCGGGAACACATTGAGGAATTACTGACACCATGACGGCAAAAACCTTTGTATCGGTGTTTCGCAGCAGCAAGAAAGTGGACACCTATATCTACGTTCGCCGGGGACAGGTGTGGGATGAGCTGCCTGACAGCCTGCGGGAAATATTCGGCAGCCCGGTTCATGCCATGGACCTGATCATGACCCCGGAACGGAAGCTTGCGCGAACCACCGGCAAGCAGGTCCTTGAGGCAATTGCCGACAAGGACTTCTTTCTGCAGATGCCGGAAGAGAGCAGCGGCTACGTGGTGGATTTCCGCCGCAGGCCGGAGCAGAGCCGGGGATGATTGCAGAGATTCCGTTCTGGCAACGCAAACGCCTGGACGAAATGACGCCCGCCGAGTGGGAGTCGCTCTGTGACGGCTGTGGCAAGTGTTGCCTGGCCAAGCTGGAAGACGAAGATACCGGCGAGGTTTACTACACTGAGCTGGCGTGCCGTTACATGGACCAGGACACCTGCCAGTGCACGGTCTATTCTGAACGCCTGCAGAAGGTGCCTGCCTGTGTTGTGCTGACGCCGGAGTCCCTTGGCGACTACCACTGGCTGCCATTTACCTGTGCGTATCGTACACTGGCGGAAGGCCGCCCGCTGGCGGACTGGCACCCGTTGCGCTCGGGTGACCCGCAAACGGTGCATGAGGCCGGCGTGTCGGTTCGTCACCGGGTAATGTCGGAAGCTGACGTTGCCGAACAAGACTGGGAAGAACACATTATTCACTGGATCCTTTGATGATAGACGCAGAAACCAATCTCGCTTACGGAATATTCTGGGCCCTGTACGCGGTCGCCTTTGTGGTCTTTTTCTACATGATGGCCCGGCTGTTCCGCATCATTCCCGTTTATGCCCTGCGAACACTGCTGCAGGCGGCCCTGGTTGTGATTTTCCTGACCCCAGTGGAGTCCACCGAGGTTGCCAACTGGTGGATGCCTGCCTGGTTGTACGGGGGCTATGAAACGATCCTGGGGGATGCCAGTGAGGCGGGCCGGGCCTTCCTGAACTTTGGTATCGCCTCCGCAGCCATGCTGCTGGTGTGGATTCTTGATCTGGTCAGATACCGGTTGGTTAAACGCTGATGCGAAGATTCCTGAACTGCCTGTTTATCGCTTTAGTCACTCTGCCCTTCGCTGTGTCCGCCCAGCAGGCCTCCCTGGATCAGGCGCCTCCGCTGGAGCTCCCGGATAACGCCGATATTCGTATTATTGTGGATATATCCGGTTCCATGAAGGCCAACGACCCCGACAACCTGCGTCAGCCTGCGGTGCGGTTGCTGGCTCGAATGCTGCCTGATGGCGCCAGCGCCGGCGTCTGGACATTTGGCCAGTACGTGAACATGCTGGTTCCCCATAGCGAGGTTACCGATAACTGGCGGGCGCAAGCCATTGAGCGTTCCGACCAGATCAATTCCGTTGCACTGCGTACCAACCTTGGTGAAGCGCTGCGCGTGGCCAGTGACCATTACCTCTCCGCCAGCGATGAGCTGGACAATACCGATTTCATCCTGCTGACCGATGGCAAGGTGGATATCTCCGACGATGCCAGTGCCAATCAGCAGGAGCGTGAAGAAATCCTTGGTTCATTGCTGACAGAGCTGGGCAACCGTGGCGCCACGATTCACACCGTGGCGCTGTCCGAAGAGGCGGACCTGGCACTGCTGGAATCCCTGGCCGGAGAGACCGGCGGCAGTTACTCCCTGGCACTGTCGGCGGAGGCCCTGCCCCGGGCCTTTCTGAAGGCTCTGAATACCGCTGTTCCCCAGCAGCAGATTCCTATCGAGGGTGACGGTTTCACGGTGGACGAAGGCGTTGATGAATTCACCGCGCTGATTTTCCGCGCGGACGAGCAGCCGGCCGCCACCCGGGAGCTCGGTCTGGTCAGCCCGGACGGCGAGGAAGCTACTACTGAATCTGAAGTTGATGGCATGCGCTGGGTGCGGGAAACCGAGTACGACCTGATCACCGTTACCAACCCGGCAGCCGGTCGGTGGCGGATTAATGGTGAGCTGGGTGAGGGTAGCCGGGTGACCGTTGTCAGCGATCTGCGAATGGTCGTCAGTCCGGTGCCGCCGACCTTCACCGCAGATGAGCCAATAGCCCTCCGTGTGGCGTTCTTTGAAGAAGACCAGAAAATCGACAACGCCGATTTCCTCGGTGTGATTGAGGTTCGGCTTAGCCTGACGTCCGAAGACGGTCGCAGTGGCACTAAAACCCTTTCCGGAGATGAGCCGCCGGAGGATGGTGTGTACAGCGACGATATCGCCGGGCTGCCGGATGAGGGCGAGTACGAGCTTGATATCGTGGCTGACGGGCAGACGTTCTCGCGACGGTTCAGTGCTGTGACCCGCTTTGTGCTGCCCGAAGGTGAGGAAGCAGCGGTCGCTGCCGAGCCTATGGAGATCCTGTCCGAACCTGAGCCAGAACCAGAACCGGAGCCGGCCCCGGAACCAGAGCCCGCGCCGGAAACGGATGTGACGGATCCACCACAAGCCGATGAAGGGCCTATTGATATCAGCCAGGTTGAGGAAGCTGAGAGCGAGCCTGCCGAAAAGCCCTCAGGCTTGCCACTGTGGATCATTGCATCGGCAGGTGGGCTGGGCCTGCTGGTCATTGCCGGAGCTGTGGTCCTGGTGATGCGCCGGAAAAAGGCCGCAGCCAACGACGAGCCCCCCGTCATCGCACCTGAAGAACAGGGTGAAGATGAGCCCGAAGCTGAGGAAGAGATTCCCGTCGCCGTGGCTGAGCCCGAGGAAGAACCCGAGCCGGAAGAGGAAGTACCAGAAGACGAAGTACCGGAAGACGAGATTCCTGTAGCGGATGCCGAGGTCGACGAACCTGAACCGGAGCCGGAATCCGAACCTGAAGCTGAGCCTGAGCCTGAGCCGGAGCCTGAGCCCGAGTCTGAACCTGAGCAGGAACCGGAGTCAGAGCCCGAACCGGAAAACGAAGATGCGATTCCGGAAGACGAGGATGATGAGTTCGGTCTTGAGGATTTCGACCTCTCTGAGTTCGATGACCTGCCGGATACCGACGATGAAAAAGGCCTGCTCGATGATGAGGATGAGCCCAAGGACGACGAAGACGACGATAAAAAAGACCGGTAAACGGAAGAGATGCGTTTAAGGGCCCTTATCAGAACGGCTCTGGTTCTCTATACTTGAACGCTAATTTCAAACAGACGTTTAACCGCTAATTGAACAGGATACTGACAGCATGAAGTTTACCGGTACCGAGAAATACGTAGCCACTGACGACCTTCAAATGGCGGTGAATGCGGCCATCACGCTGCAGCGCCCGTTACTGATCAAGGGCGAACCCGGCACCGGTAAGACCCTGCTGGCCGAGGAAATGGCAGCAGCCCTGGGCATGCGCCTGATTCCGTGGCACATCAAGTCCACCACCAAAGCCCAGCAGGGCCTGTATGAGTACGATGCGGTTTCCCGCCTGCGGGATTCCCAGCTTGGCGACGAAAAGGTCAAGGACATCAGCAACTACATCGTCAAGGGCAAGCTGTGGGAAGCCTTCGAGTCCGAGGAGCAGGTGGTCCTGCTGATCGACGAGATCGACAAGGCGGACATCGAATTCCCCAACGATCTTTTGCTGGAACTCGACCGCATGGAGTTCTTCGTGTACGAGACGCAAAAGCTCGTGCGCGCCAAGCACCGCCCCATCATTGTCATCACCAGCAACAACGAGAAGGAACTGCCGGACGCCTTCCTGCGCCGCTGTTTCTTCCATTAC
>CAZFPG010000122.1:0-8782 GCA_964521055.1 uncultured Marinobacter sp. | reverse complement strand
CCTTCAACTGGCTGTAGCGTCTTTGCGCACGCTCTTCGGCGCTGGCTGTCAGAAAAATCTTCACTGGTGCGTCCGGAAACACCACCGTGCCCATATCGCGACCATCCGCCACCAGCCCCGGGGGCTTGCGGAAATCGCGCTGACGCTGCAGCAGCGCATCCCGCACCGGCTGCATCACGGCAACCTTCGAGGCGTTGTCGCCACAGGTTTCCGTACGTATATCCGCAGTCACATCGTTGCCGCCCATCAGCACCTTTGCCGGCTCGCCCGGGGGCGTGGGCTCGAAGGCCACATCCAGGCTGGCGGCAACCTTCACCAGTGCCGGCTCGTCCTCCAGCGACACACCCTGCCGCTCTGCAGCCAGCGCAGTAAGGCGATAAAGCGCGCCGCTATCGAGCAGATGCCAGCCAAGCCTGCGGGCCAGCATCTGGGTAATGGTACCCTTGCCGGAGCCGCCAGGGCCATCCACGGTGATAACGGGTGCCTGGGCGTCAGTCATTATTCAGCTCCCTCGGCCGAGATATTTATGCCGGTGCGCTTTGCAAGCCCCACGAAATCCGGGAATGAGGTTGCCACGTTGGCACAGTCGGTCACTTCAATGTCGCCAGTGGCTCGCAGGGAGGCTACCGAGAATGCCATGGCTATGCGGTGGTCTCCGTGGCTGTTAACGGTGCCGCCAGCCATGGTCTGGCCGCCCTCGATGATAATGCCGTCCGGTGTCACGGTGGTTTCCACGCCCAGTGCCGCAAGGCCATCGGCCATCACCTGGATACGGTCGCTTTCCTTGACGCGGAGCTCTTCCGCCCCACGCAGGACGGTTCTGCCCTCAGCGCACACCGCGGCAATAAACAGCACTGGAAATTCGTCAATGGCAAGGGGTACCTGGTCTTCGGGAATATCGATGCCCTTGAGGTCAGCACAACGGACACGGAGATCGGCAACCGGTTCGCCGCCAATGACCCGCTCCTCAAGCACCTCGATATTGGCACCCATCATGCGCAGAATGTTGATCACCCCTACCCGGGTGGGGTTCATGCCCACATGGCGGATGGTGAGGTCAGAATCCTTTGCGATGCTGGCGGCCACCAGGAAAAACGCCGCTGAGGAAATATCCGCGGGAACATCGATAGCCGTTGCCGTCAAGCGGCCGCCGCCGGTCACGCTGGCTGTGGCCATATCCCGGTGAACGTGGTAGCCGAAGCCTTCCAGCATTCGTTCGGTATGGTCCCGGGTGGGTGCCGGCTCGGTCACGGAGGTGACACCTTCCGCGTAGAGCCCCGCCAACAGCAGGCACGACTTGACCTGGGCGCTGGCCACCGGCATTTCATAGTGGATACCGGTAAGCGCGTGACCGCCCCGTATTTTCAGCGGTGGGCGGCCGCCCTCGGCAGTGTCGATCACCGCGCCCATGGCCCGCAACGGGTCTGCAACGCGGCCCATGGGGCGCTTGGACAGGCTCTCGTCGCCGGTGAGTTCGGAGTCAAAGGGCTGGGCTGCCAGCAGCCCGGAAAACAGGCGCATGGCGGTACCGGAATTGCCCAGATAAAGCGGGCCACGCGGTGCCTGCAGACCATTGATCCCCACCCCGTGAATGCGCACGAAGCCCTCGTCCGGGCCTTCGATAGTCACGCCCATATCGCGGAAGGCCTGCAAAGTGGCAAGGCTGTCCTCCCCTTCGAGAAACCCCTTCACTTCGGTGATGCCATCGGCAAGGGCCCCCAGCATGATGGAGCGATGGGAAATGGATTTGTCACCCGGCACACGGATCTCGCCGGAAATCCGGCCGCCGGGCTGAAGACGGAACGTTACCTGTTTCTGACTGTTGTTTGTCACGTAAGCCTGTCCTGAAAGCATCTTTGAAAAATGTTCCCGCGCCGCCTTGGCGCGACTGAAAACCCGCAAAAGGGTTGCACTGTCCTGATCGGCAATGGCGGTGCGCAGCTGGTCCAGATCGTGAGTGAAATGATCAATCACCCGCAGCACCGCATCACGGTTGGAAAGAAAAATATCGTGCCACATCACCGGGTCACTGGCCGCAATCCGGGTAAAGTCCCGGAACCCGCCCGCTGCGTAACGGAATATGTCCAGATTCTCGTCTTCGCCGGCCAGGGTATCCACCAGGGAGAAGGCAATCAGGTGCGGAAGGTGGCTGGTAGCAGCCAGGACTTCGTCATGATAGGCCACCGACATGGTCAGCACCGTGGCGCCGCAACCTTCCCAGAGACCTTTTAGCTTTTCGAGGTCCGTCTGGCTGACGTTTTCCGCCGGGGTCAGGATTACCTTGTGGTTGGCAAACAGCCCGGCATCGGCCGCCCGGATACCGCTCTTCTCGGAACCGGCAATGGGGTGACCGGGAATTACCCGGGCGGGCAGTTCGCCAAATACTTCACGCACGTCATTGACGAAGCTGGTTTTGGTGCTGCCTACGTCCGTAAGCACAGTGTTGTCGCCCAGGTGCGGGCGAATTTCTTCCAGCACTGTTCGCGTGGCCTTTACAGGCACCGCCAGCACGACCAGGTCGGCTCCGGCCACCGCCTCGGCGACAGAGCCGGCAGCGACGTCAATAATACCGAGTTCCCTGCCAAGAGCCAGTTCTTCGCCACGCTTGTCGGCGCCAACAACCGTCACAGCAAGACCGTTCTCACGGATCGCCCTGGCCAGCGAACCTCCAATCAGGCCAAGGCCTATAACCGCAACACGCTGGTACAATGGCTGAACCCCGGACACTTTAAGCTCCCTTCCCGGTTTCGGCGGTTGCCAGCGAGTCCAGTGCCCGGGCGAGGGATTCGATAAAACGATCATTCTCCTCGGGCAGGCCAATGGAAACCCGCAGGTGTCCCGGCATACCGTAGCCTGCTATCGGCCTGACGATCACACCTTGCTGGAGTAACAACTGGTTGATATCCGCGGCCCGCTCCCCCACATCAACCGCAATAAAATTGCCGGCAGAGGGAATGTAATCCAGCCCCATGTGCTCGAAGGCAGCCTCTAGCTGTTTCATCCCTTCGGCATTCACCTGACGGGAGCGCTGCAGGTAATCCTCGTCATCCAACACGGCGGTGGCTGCGGACAACGCAAGAGTATCCACATTAAAAGGCTGCCGTACCCGATTGAGAATGTTGGCAATTTCAGGAGAGCTTATACTGTAGCCCACTCGCAGCGAGGCAAGCCCCCAGGCCTTGGAGAAGGTGCGGGTAACGATCAGGTTGGGATAACGCTCAAGCAGTGACACACCGTCGACATACCCGTCGCCCTGCAGATATTCGCAGTAGGCCTCATCAAGAACCACCAGCACATGCGCCGGAATCCGCTCAAGAAACGCCTCAATGACTCCGGCGCCGTGAACCGTGCCAGTAGGATTATTCGGGTTGGCGACGAACACCAGCTTTGTGCGATCGGTTACCGCGTCGGCCATGGCATCCAGGTCGTGGCCATAGTCTCTGGCGGGAACCGACACGCCAGTGGCGCCAATGGCCTGGGTTACCAACGGATAAACAGCAAAGGCATACTGTGAAAACACCACTTCAGACGCCGGGTCGGCAAAACACCGGGTAATCACTTCCAGAACATCATTGGAACCATTGCCGAGGGTAATCTGCGCTGGCATAACCCCGTAGCGAACCGACAGCGCCTGCTTCAGTTCAAAGCCGTTACCATCGGGGTAGCGACAAAGCTCATCCAGGGCTTCCCGAACCGCCGTCAACGCTTTCGGGCTGGGCCCCAGGGGGTTTTCATTGCTTGCCAGCTTAATGATGCTGTCGGGCCGGAGACCCAGTTCCCGCGCCAGCTCATCAATCGGCTTGCCAGGCTGATAGGGAGATAACGCCTGCACACCTTTGACCGCCAGACTTTGGTAATCAATCGACATTTCCCTTCCTCGGCAGTTCGTATTTCGTTACAGGACCCCGATGGGATAGGACCCAAGGCGTTTCAGTTCCACCGCCTCTTCATCAATCTCGGATAGCACCTTGCTCACCTGCTCGTCATCCACGTGGCCTTCAAAATCGATATAGAACACATAGGCCCAGGTACCGCTTGGCGACGGCCGGGTCTCGATGCGTGTCAGGCTCAGGCCATGTTTATGGAACGGCTCCAGCAACTGGTAGAGCGCACCGGGTTTGTTACGCATGGACACGAGTATCGAAGACTTGTCATTGCCACTGGCAGGCACCTCTTCGCGCCCGATGATCAGGAAGCGGGTGGTGTTATCCGGACGGTCTTCGATGCTGGTGGCCAACATCTCCAGGCCATAGAGTTCTGCGGCCATGTCACCTGCAATGGCGGCGGTGCCAGGCTCTTCCGCCGCACGCCTCGCCGCCTCGGCGTTGCTGCTGACGGTGACACGTTCGATGCCGTAGCGGTGCGTATCCAGCCACTGCCGACACTGGGCAAATGACTGTTGATGGGAGTATATGCGGACAATTTCCTGGCCCTTGTGCTTCGGCGACACCATCAGGTGATGATGGATACGCAACTGCACCTCACCGCAGATTTTCAGCGGCGAGGACATAAACATGTCCAGGGTGTGGTTGATCATACCCTCGGTGGAGTTCTCTACCGGAACCACACCGTAGTGGGCGGCGCCGGATTCAACCTCACGGAAAACCGCATCAATGGCGGGTAGTGGAACACTGACCACGGAATGACCAAAGTGCTTGAGCGCAGCTGCCTGGGTAAAGGTACCAATCGGCCCCAGGAAAGCGATATGCATGGGCTTTTCCAGGGCGAGGCAGGCGGACATGATTTCCCGGAACAACCGCGCCATTTCCTCACCTGACAGAGGGCCCGGGTTGCTTTCCTTGATGCGCCGCAACACCTGGGCTTCCCGTTCCGGGCGATAGAAAAACACATCCTCGCCGGGATGGGCCTCCATCTTTACCCGTGCCACTTCCTGGGCACACTCGGCCCGTTTGCTGATCAGGTCCATGATTTCCCGGTCCAGCCGGTCAATCTCGTCCCTCAACTGCCCCAGACGCGCCTGCTCATCACTGCTCATGATCAGCCCCGCTCCTTCGCAAATACAGCCATGTAATCAATCAACGCATCCACGCCGGCTTCAGGCATGGCATTGTAGATGCTGGCGCGCATACCGCCCACGGAGCGGTGGCCCTTGAGATTCAGCAGGCCACGCTCATTGGCGCCCTTAAGGAACGCGTCATTGAGCGCGTCATCTGCCAGGGTGAAGGGTATGTTCATCCAGGAACGGAACCGCGGTGAGATCGGGTTGGCGTAGAAATCATTCTCGTCAATAAACGCATACAGCTTGCTGGCCTTGCGGCGATTGATCTCACCCATTGCCGCAACACCGCCCTGCTCTTTCAGCCACTTGAACACCAGGCCAGCCAGGTACCAGGAATAGGTAGCCGGTGTGTTGTACATGGAAGCGTTATCAGCAATCACCTGATAATTCATCATTGTCGGCGTGATTTTCAGGGCCTTACCCAGCAGATCCTTCCGGATGATCACTGTCACCAGGCCGGACGGCCCGATGTTTTTCTGGGCGCCGGCGTAGATCAGACCGAACTTCGATACGTCCATCGGGCGTGACAGCATGGTGGACGACATATCCGCAACCAGCGGCACGGAACCGCTCTCGGGAACAAAATCGAATTCCAGGCCACCGATGGTTTCGTTGGGCGTATAGTGCAGGTAGGCTGCATCCGCACGGGTATGCCAGCTGTCCTGGTCAGGAATACTGGTAAACCCGGCGGCTTCGCTACTGGCCGCCACGTTGACCTGTGCATAACGGCTTGCCTCGGCAATAGCCTTCTTCGACCAGATACCAGTGTTGATGTAATCCGCGGACGTCCTGTCGCCCAGCAGGTTCAGCGGAATGGTCGCGAACTGGCTGGAAGCTCCACCCTGCATGAAGAGTACGGCATAATCATCTGAAACGCCGGCCAATTCCCGCAGGTCTTTCTCCGCCGTTTCGGCGATTTCCACAAACTCATCGCCGCGATGGCTCATTTCCATCACTGACATACCAGTGCCGCGCCAGTCCAGCATTTCTTCCCGCGCCTGTTGCAGCACGGGCTCCGGCAAGGTTGCCGGGCCTGCACAAAAGTTATACGCCCTGCTCATGGTCCTGTGATCTCTCAAATCCTGCCAATGAAGGTGCCGGCTCATTCCTCGCCGGCACTCTCTCCTGCATCGCCCGCGTCGTCTGCCTCGGAGCCCTGTACCGCAGGCGCTTCCTCACCATCAACCTCTTCGGCATCGGTTTCAGCGATACGCTCAACGCCCACAAGACGCTCGTCTTCCTGGCTAAGCTTGATCAGGCGAACACCCTGGGTATTGCGGCTCAGAATCGATACCTCGTCGGTGCGGGTACGTACCAGCGTGCCCTTGTCCGAGATCAGCATCATTTCGTCGCCGTCAAACAGCTGCAGCGCCGTAACCAGGTTGCCGTTACGCTCGGAGCACTGCATGGCGATAACACCCTGGCTGCCCCGGCTGTATGAGGGGAACTCATCGAAGGTGGTGCGCTTGCCGTAGCCGTTTTCACTGGCTGTCAGCAGCACCGCGCCTTCCTGGGGAATAATCAGCGACACCACGTGATGCCCTCCCGGCATCTTGATGCCACGCACGCCACGGGCGGTCCGGCTCATCGGGCGTACCGCTTCTTCGTTAAAGCGAACGGCCTTGCCGGCGGAGGAGAACAGCATGACTTCCGCATCACCCTTGGTGATGGCCGCGCCAATCAGAGTGTCGCCTTCGTCCAGCGACAGGGCAATCAGGCCGCTGCTACGCGGACGGGAGAAGTTCGGCAGCGGTGTTTTCTTGACCACACCGGCGGATGTTGCCATCAGCACATACTGGTCTTCCGGGTAATCACGAACCGGCAGGAAGGTGGTGATACGCTCACCCTCATCCAGCGGCAGGATATTCACCATCGGGCGGCCACGTGAGGCACGGCTGGCACGAGGAATCTCGAATACCCGCAACCAGTACACCTTGCCGCGGTTGGAGAAGCACAGAATGGTGTCGTGGGAGTTGGCAACCAGCAGTTTCTCGACGAAATCCTCGTCTTTCATGGAGGTTGCGGCCTTGCCTCGGCCACCCCGGCGCTGGGCCTGGTAGTCTTCCACCGCCTGGGTCTTGGCGTAACCACCGTGAGAGATGGTCACTACCAGATCTTCCTCGTCGATCAGGTCGGCAATGGTCAGGTCACGCTTGGAGCTGGTGATCTCGGTCAGACGCTTGTCACCAAACTCGGTAACGATGGCTTCCAGTTCTTCGCGGATGACCTGCATCAAACGGTCCGGATCCGCCAGAATTTCCAGCAGATCAGCGATTTTTTCGAGGATTTCCTTGTACTCATTCTGCAGCTTCTCGGTCTCAAGACCGGTCAGGCGGTGCAGGCGAAGATCCAGGATTGCCTGTGCCTGTTCCGGCGACAGGTGATAAAGGCCCTTGCGCAAACCATAGATTTCCGGCAAATCGTCCGGGCGACAGGCGTCTTCGCCCGCACGTTCCAGCATGCCCAGAACGTCACCCGGCGCCCAACCCTGGGCCATCAGCTTTTCTTTTGCCTCGGCAGCGCCCGGAGAAGCCTTGATCAGGGCAATAATTTCATCAATATTCGCCAGCGCAACGGTCAGGCCTTCCAGGATATGGCCACGGTCCCGGGCTTTACGCAGCTCAAAAATGGTACGGCGGGTAACTACTTCCCGGCGGTGGCGGACAAACGCATCCAGCATTTGCTTCAGGTTGAGGATCTTCGGCTCACCGTTGATCAGGGCAACCATGTTGATGCCGAATACAGTCTGAAGCTGGGTGTGGGCAAACAGGTTGTTGACGATAACGTCCGGATTCTCACCACGGCGCAGCTCGATCACCACCCGGATGCCTTCCTTGTTGGACTCGTCCCGCAGCTCGGAAATACCTTCCAGGCGTTTCTCTTTAACCAGCTCCGCAATTTTCTCGATCAACCGTGCCTTGTTCAACTGGTAAGGCAGCTCGGTGATGATGACGGCATCGCGATTGGTTTTCTTGTCGTGCTCGATTTCATGGCGGGCACGGATGTAGATGCGGCCACGGCCGGTGCGGTAGGCCTCAACGATACCGGCACGGCCGTTGATAATGCCTTCGGTGGGAAAGTCCGGCCCCGGAATATGTTCCATGAGATCGTCAACGGTCATGTCCGGGTTGTCGATCAGCGCCAGGCAACCATTCACGATTTCGGTGAGGTTGTGGGGCGGAATGTTGGTGGCCATACCCACGGCAATACCAGAGGAGCCGTTGACCAGAAGGTTCGGAACCCGGGTGGGCAGCACTTCCGGAATCTGCTCGGTGCCGTCGTAGTTGGGAACGAAATCCACCGTTTCCTTTTCCAGATCCGCCAGCAGGGAGTGGGCAATCTTCTCCATGCGGATCTCGGTGTAACGCATGGCGGCTGCGTTGTCACCGTCGATGGAACCAAAGTTGCCCTGGCCGTCTACCAGCGGATACCGCAGGGAGAAAGGCTGGGCCATACGGACAATGGTGTCGTAAACAGCGGAATCACCATGGGGATGGTATTTACCGATGACGTCACCCACCACACGGGCGGACTTCTTGTATGCCTTGTTCCAGTCGTTGTTGAGCTCGGACATGGCAAACAGCACGCGGCGGTGTACCGGCTTGAGGCCGTCCCGCACGTCTGGAAGGGCCCGACCGACGATAACGCTCATGGCGTAATCGAGGTAGGACTGCTTCAGCTCGTCTTCAATATTAACCGGCAGGATCTCTTTGGCTAACTCACCCATCGAGAAAGGTTCCTTTGCATTTGCTGGAAGTCGTT
>CAZFPG010000121.1:0-8791 GCA_964521055.1 uncultured Marinobacter sp. | reverse complement strand
GGACCCCACTGGATGTCAATATGGCCCAGGACGTCCACGACTATCACCACCACCTGTCCGCCCCGGAGAAGCACGTGTATGAAAACGTGCTGGCGTACCTCACCACCTCCGACATCCTGGCCATGCGCAACATCGGCCTGGCGGTGATGGAGAAAATGAGTGCTCCGGAACTGCAGATCTACCAGGCGCGGCAGGTGTACGAAGAGGCCATGCACACCTGGGCCTACCAGCACTGCATCGAAACCCTCAACCTGGACCAGAGCGAGATCTATAACCGCTACCGGGTGGTACCGGCCATCAACGGCAAGATCCAGATGGCCAACCGACGGCTTGATGCCGCCATGCGATCAGACCTCAACCTGCGCAACCGGGACGACCTGCAGGAATTCATCATGTCGTACCTGTTCTTCGCGGCGGTGTTCGAGGGCGCCTGGTTCTACAACGGTTTCAGCCCCATCTTCGCCCTGCAGCGCCGCGGCCTTATGAGAGGCACCGGCGAACAGCTGCAATACATCCTGCGGGACGAAGCCATGCACTTCTCCTTCGGCCTGAAGGTGGTGAACCAGATTCTGGAAGAAGAGAACATCACCCTCGACCCCAAAGCCGTGCGAGACATGTGGGACGAGTCCGAGGCTGCCGAAACCACCTACGCCAACTACATCCTGCGGGATCCGATCCTTGGCTACTCCGCCGAGTACCACAGCGAGCAATTCCGCTTCGTGGCCAACCGTCGCGCCAGGACCGTAGGCCTGGAAGAGCCGTTCCCGGGGGCGAAGAACGTATCGCCCTGGCTGGATGAGCAGGCTACCATGCGTAAGGAGAAGAATTTCTTTGAAACCCGGGTGATCGAGTACCAGACCGGGGCGCAACTGGAGTGGTAGCCGGCCAGGATGGTATGGAGTTGATTGAAGGCAGCCTATGTTCGCTGGCCCCGCTGCGCTTTCGGTGTGACGAGATGTTGATCAACGTGGCGCAGTGGCTGCGGGTTGCCGGTTACGACACCTCCTTGCCCACCCCGGGCTCGCCAGACAGCCAACTGGTGGATCGCTCCCGCGCGGAGCAGCGATGGCTGGTTTCCGCGGATGCGGACCTGCTGGAGTTTGCCTGCGCGCCTTTCTATGTGCTGTATCTGTCGGGTCGGGATGACCAGGCCCGGCTGAAGGAGCTGACTCTCCGGCTGGACCTGGATTGGTGCCTTGCCCCGTTCAGCCGCTGTAAGAACTGCAACACGCCACTGCACATAGCCAGCGGGCGGGAGATACAGCTCTTTCACCCAGGGGCGCGCGGGGTGCGCAATGATGTGGTATGGGCGTGTGCCACCTGTCGTCAGCTTTACTGGGAAGGAAGTCACGTGCGGCGTATGCGCAGCAGGCTGGAAGCGATGAACTCCTGGCGGGACGCACATTGATCCTACGTAAGGACGAAGTGGAATGACTGAATACTTTATCCAGGCGTTTATTTATCTGACCGCTGCGGTTATTGCGGTGCCGATGGCAAAACGTCTGGGGCTCGGGTCTGTGCTTGGCTATCTGGTCGCTGGTGTGGTGATTGGGCCTGTGACCGGGCTGGTGGGGCAGGAAACCGCCACCATTCAGCACTTCGCCGAATTTGGCGTGGTGATGATGCTGTTTCTGGTGGGTATGGAGCTGGACCCGAAATCCCTCTGGGCCATGCGTGTCCGTTTGCTCGGGCTTGGTGGGCTGCAAGTGGTGCTGACCTCTGGTGCTGGTATGGCCATCGCCTGGTGGTTGGGGTTGCCCTGGCAAACCACCATTGCAGTGGGCCTGATCTTTTCCCTTTCTTCCACCGCCATTGTCCTGCAAACCCTGAACGAGAAGGGTCTCAGCAAGACAGAGGGAGGCCGCGGCGCCTTCTCGGTGCTGTTGTTTCAGGATATCGCCGTTATTCCCATGCTCGCCGTCATTCCCCTGCTGGCGGTGACCGGCCTTGCGGCTGTTGGCGTGGCTGAACCGGATTCTCACAGCGGTTTCAGCCTTGTGGCGGACCTGCCGGGTTGGGCCCATGCGTTGGTGGTGATCAGCGCAGTGGCCACGGTGATCGTTGGTGGTCACTACCTGAGTCGACCGCTGTTCCGTTATGTGGTGCAGTCCGGTATGCGTGAGGTGTTTACGGCCACGGCCCTGATGCTGGTGATTGGCATCGCTGCGTTAATGAGCGTGGTCAACCTGTCGCCGGCCCTCGGAGCTTTCCTGGCAGGTGTGGTGCTGGCTAACAGCGAATTCCGCCACGAGCTGGAGGCCAACATCGAACCCTTCAAGGGACTGTTGCTGGGGTTATTCTTTATTACCGTGGGTGCCGGTATCAATTTCGAGGTGCTGGCGGCGCAGTGGGGCACGGTTCTGGCCCTCGGGCTGATGGTGATCTTGGTGAAGGCCGCCGTGCTGTTGATTCTGGCGCTGCTGTTTGGGCTACGCGGCCGGGATGGCTGGCTGTTTACCCTGGGCCTTGCCCAGGCCGGCGAATTCGGTTTTGTGCTACTGACCTACAGTATGCAGAACCGGGTTATCCCGGCGGATATTGCCCAGGTACTGGCCCTGGTGGTGGCGCTGTCCATGTTCCTCACGCCGCTATTGTTCATCGCCTATGACCGGCTGGTTTTGCCACGATACCGTGACGCCCAAAATGAGCAGCGGGAAGCGGATACGATCGAGGAGCAGGCCCCCGTAATCGTCGCTGGTGTTGGGCGTTTCGGGCAGATCGTATGCCGGTTGTTGCGTGCCAGCAAGGTGCCTATCGTGGCTCTGGATCTGGCCCTTGACCAGATTGAAAACCTGCGCCGTATCGATATCAAGAGTTACTTCGGTGACGCCAGCCGAGTGGGGCTGCTTGAGACCGCGGGCATCGCCAATGCGCGCCTGCTGGTAGTGGCCATAGACGACCGGGACCGGGCAGTGGCTCTTGTTCAACACGTCAAGCAACACTACCCCGGGGTCTGGGTGCTGGCTCGGGCCTTTGACAGAGGCCATGGCTATCAGTTGCGCCAGGCCGGCGCCGATGATGTGGTCAGCGAAACCTATCATTCCGCCCTGGAGCTGGGCGGCCATGCCCTGACCGCGTTCGGCGTGCACCCACTGCGGGCACGGCAGATGACTTGGGCCTTTATCAATAATGAAAAGGCCCACGAGGATGATTTGTTCGATGCCTGGAAGGACATTGAAGAGGGTATCCGTTTCAGTCCCCGTTACAGCGAACTTTTCATGAAACTGGAAGACACCCTGGGTCACGTCATGCAGCAGGAATGGCAGCCTCCAAGTAAGGAGGACGTTCCGCTGTGGTCGCCTCCGAAGACCGGAGAATAAATCCAGGGATCAGCAAGGAATAAATCCCTTCCCCAACCGTCCTCCTGATGAAAGCCCCCCGAAAAGGGTAAAACAGGAGGACGTAACCATGAAAAAGCATGTACTCATTATCGCAATTTGCTCCATCCTTTCCACCGGCGCCCTGGCTGCTGAGGGCTCCGCCAATGCCAGTGCGGAGACCGAAGCCAACATGAGCGCTGAGGCCAGCACCCGCAATGGTGTTTCCGCCAACGGTGGTGCGTCGGCCAACGCGGAAGGCAACGCCAATAGCGAAGCGGCCCGTGACGAGGCCGCTGATCAGGGCGAGGCGGTCAGTGAAGAGGCCCGCGGGACTGCCAACAAGGCAGTGAGCGCCGGTGTTGAAACCGGCCAGAAAGTGCGCGCTACCGCCGAGGCATCCGCAGAAGCGGCCTCCGACATGGCCGATGAGAAGCGCCAGCAGGCGCAGGAGCGCATGAACGAGGCCCGGAATGCCGAAATTCGGGCTGAAACCAATCAGCAAATCGGCACGTCTGTTTCTGAAAGTGTCAGGAGTGAAGTGCAGAACACCGTCAAGGGAACCGTAAGAGGTTCCAGTGCAGGCGGTACGCTGTAACGATTCGCTCCAGACCGAGCCGGGCCCAGTGCCCGGCCTTCTTTTGCAGCCAACAAGGAGCAGACATGCAACCGATTCCACGCATTTTGACCTTACCCCTGGCACTGGGTTTGGCCATGCCATCCCTGGTGGCACAGGCGGAAGATAATGCCCGGGTGAACGGTCACCTTGAGGGCGGTTTCGAGCACGACAGCAACGTGACCGTGGATGAACTCAACGCCTCCTCTGACGAAAGTGGCGAGGCCTGGGTTTTTGATGCCGGCCTGGAAGGGGTGCTGAAACCCACGGAGCCCCTGAACATCACCCTCGGTTATTCGCTGTCGGGCAGGCGGTACCAGAGCCTCGACCAGTTCGATCAGGATATTCATCTGCTATCGGCAGACATCAGTTACGACTTCGACCCGGTCACCCTTGGCGCCAGCTATCACTATTCCCACGCGACCCTGGGCTCGGACCCGTTTCTCGATTTCAGACGCGCGAGTGTCTATCTGGGCAGTCTGATCGGGGAGGACGTCTACCTGCTAGCCAGCCTCCAGGACAAGCGTAAGGACTTTGATGACAGCGATGCCCGGGACGCCGATATACGCGGCATCAGCCTGGACTCATTCTTTTTCTTCAACCAGGCAAAAAGCCATCTGTTGCTGGGCCTGGATGGCGACCGTGAGGATGCGAAGGCGGACGCCTATGACAACGACTTGCTGCGGGTCCGGGTGGCGCTGGTGCACACGTTCACCCTGGGCGGTGAGGACAACAGGCTCCGGTTCGGCTTTCGCTACGAAGACCGTGAATACGATGAGGTTACCGTAACCAGTTCCGATCCGGTGCTGAACGACCCCTTCGCCAGCGATCTGACGGAGCGGTCGACCAGCAGGCGGGCGGACAGGGCAAGTATTCTGGAGGCAAGCTGGCGGATTGGTCTCAGTGATGTATTCAGTGTGGAGCCCAGTATTTCCCGGGGCGTCTACACCTCCAATGTGGACTCCGCCGACTACGACAAGACCGTGGCTGGAATCACCCTGAGGGCGGGATTCTGATCCCCGCTCATCAGACGTCCAGCAGGCCGTGGCCAAAGCTGGTGTCACGGCCCCGCTTGCCCAGGTCCCTGGCTTCTTTGATCAGGGCGTCGACGGCCTGATCTTCCGGGTGATCGGCACGCCGGCAGGCGAGGGCCGCGGCCACTGCAGGTGCCGCCAGCGAAGTGCCACTGTCGGCCACCATGCCACCGTCCGGATGCGCCACCGGAACAGCTACTCCGGGGCCGGCAAACAGGACCTGCTCGCCCCTGTTAGCCCACCGGTAAAGCTCGCCTGACTCGTCCACTGCCGTCACACCCACCACATCCGGATAGGCGGCCGGATACAACGGCGGGGCGGAGGGCCCCTGATTGCCTACGGCCGCCACCAGCAGAATGTCCTGTTTATGGAGGCTGTCCACTGCCGCGGCCAGCAGCCGGTTATCCGGCCCTGTCAGGCTAATATTGATAACGGATAGCTCCTGATTCGCCAGCCAGTTCAGCCCTTCCAGCAAGTGCCCGAGAGTGGCACCGGAGAGGCTGCGGTCCCGGTCATAGAATACCGAGGCGTTGAATATCCTGGCTTCTGGCAGTCTGGCGGGCCATTGGTCCTCCCGGCTACCCACCATCAGGCTGGCGACGGCGGTGCCATGGTCCCTGGATTCCCGGAGGTCCCCTTCCCCTTCTGGCAGCTTCAGAAAACGTTCCTGCACGATCCGTGCATTCCTGAACACCGGATGGTCTGTAGCAATTGAAGTATCCACCATGCCGATGCCCACGGGCGCACTACAAAGGCTGCGCCACCTGGGCGTTGCAGGCCCGGCACTGTCCCCGGTCTGCGGCGCATAGATGTGGTTCCGGTCCAGGCGGTCTGCAAGTTCGGGCAATGCGGTCTGCAATGCTTTACGGGAATCCAGCTCGGCGGTTACCTGAAAGCGGACGACAGTCATTCCCAGCCCTGACAGCTCTCGGCGCGCCAGTATGGTGATTCCCGGCTGGTTGAGACTGGCGATTTCCGAGGCCGTGCCGGTGACCAGCCACTGTCTCTCCACAGTGCGGGAGCCGTCGTCCAGAACCACATCATTGAACGCTTTGGTTCCCCTGGTCGTGTGAACTGGAAGTGTTGCTGGCAACTGTGCCAGCCGTTCCCTGATGGTGCTGGCCTGGACCTGTTCCTCGACGCGTCTGTCCATGGCCCGCTCCACCATGCGCCCGGCTTTTTGCTCCACCTGGCGGGTGATCTCGGTTGCCTGGTTGTCCTGGAGGTTGCCTGCGCCCAATGCCATGGCTGAGGCAGAGAACGAGCACAGGGCAAGAACGGGGAACAGGTGTGTTTTGAGGAGAGGTTTCATCATGCCAGTCCGGATTTGAATGCATTTCACAGGATACAACGGCCTGGTGGGGAAAAAATTCCCCATTTCATGGAATAAAACAGTTGCCGGTCCGTTTTACTGGTAACACCTACTGAAAAAAGAACGCTATGCAACAGGAAATCACCGAACTTTTACCCAGGCTCCGACGATTTGCATACTCGCTGACCGGTTCCATGGCCGACGCCGACGACCTGCTGCAGAACACAGTGGAGCGTTTGCTGACCCGGGAAACACCGCACGATGCCGATCTCACCAAGTGGGCATTCAGGGTTTGCCGTAATGTATGGATAGACGAATGCCGTGCCAGAAAGGTTCGCCGGGAAGCGGCGGATCATCCCGAGCTGACCGATGGCCAGGTGGTCAATGGTGAACACCAGACCACCAAAGAAATTGAATGGAACCGGGTGGACGCGGCCATGGCCCGGTTGCCGGAAGATCAGCGCCAGATCATTTCCCTGGTGGCGATCCAGGGTATGCCTTACAAGATTGTGGCTGACATCCTGGAAGTGCCGAAGGGCACGGTGATGAGCCGGCTGGCACGGGCCAGGACGGCACTGAGTGAAGCGCTGGCACCTGTAACCATGAGGACCGATTCATGAACCTGACTGACGAAACCCTGTCGGCTTTCCTCGATAACGAACTGACCGAAGCGGAGATGGAGGCGGTTCGGGACCAACTGGCGGCTGATCCCGCACTGGCAGACCGTCTGGCGGAACTGGCCTCGGTAGACGCACAACTGCAGGCGCATTATGGCTCCATTGACGACCGCCCCATGCCGGAATCGGTAACGCGAATGCTCGAGGCAGGTCATTCTCGGGCCTCTGCTCCCGAGCGGGAAAACGTCGTTACGTTCCCCTGGTGGCGCAGGCTGCGGGGTCACACCGGGAAAGCCGTTGCCGCGGCTGTTATTGCCGGTGTGGCGATGACGCAATGGCTGACCCTGCCATCGAATGGCCAGACAGCATCACCGGCGGTGGCGGAAGTTCTGGACAGCCAACCCAGCGGCGAAGTGCATGAAGTCAATGGCAACACCATGCTGACGCCCAGGCTGACATTCAGAAACCGGGCCGGGGAATGGTGTCGCCAGTTCAGGATGGACACGGAAAAGTCTGCATCCGAGCAGATTGCCTGCCGCACCGATGGCGGAGCCTGGCAGCAAGTGGCTCGCGAGGACGCGGAGCCATTGCCGGAGGATGAGTTATACCAGACTGCTACGGGCGGCAAGGTGCTTGATCAGAGCCTGGACCGGATGATGGCAGAGCCCCCCCTCGGGCCGGATGAGGAACGGGCACTGCTTGATCAACAGTGGAGGCAGGGCGCGGATAATCAGTAGATTGACGGCCATACCGCGAAAGCCGGGGGTTACTGCTGAAAGTGAACATTTGTTCACAATTTTGAGATGGAGTGCTATGTTGAGAATAAGGGTTTTCTCTTTCCGGGTTCCGTTAATGCAACGCGGCAGGAGAAATCCGGTATTCGGAGGCTGGTACCCATGGGGAGCGAGGATAACCCTGATCAGGAGATTATCGCCCGGCTTCGCGATAAAGCCGAGAAGCTGGAACGTCTTGAATCCAGGCTTGAAAGGCTGGAACGGGAATACCAACAACTGGCAGACAGCAAAGAGCTGCTATCTGGTCAGCTCGCGCGTTACCACCGAAGCCTGACCGAGTGGGAGTGGTTTTTTGAGCATTCCGTACAGATGCTTTGCATCGCTGGGCTGGACGGTTACTTCAAGCGGGTCAATTCCGCATTTGCAGATGCCCTTGGTTACACCAAGGAAGAACTGATGTCCCGCCCTTTCATTGAGTTTGTACACGCCGATGATGTGCCCGGTACCCTCAGAGAGCTGAAGGGGTTGGGAAACAGTCGCGACAGCATCAACTTTGAAAACCGCTACCTTGCTAAAGACGGAAGCTGGCGCTGGATTGCCTGGCACTGCCCCGCTATCAGTGATGTCACCGACAAGCTGTTTGCCATCGCCCGTGACATCACCGAAGACCGGCGAAAGGAAGCGGAGATCCTCTACAAGGCCTCTCACGACTCATTAACCGGCTTGTATAACCGGTCAGCGTTTGAGGAGAACCTTGAGTTTGCTCTCTCCCAGCAGCGCCGTAACCAGAGGGGAGAGGTGGTGCTGTACCTGATTGACATTGATGGTTTCAAGGAAGTGAATGACCGGTACGGCCATATGACCGGAGACCACCTGCTGCAGGTTATCGCCAAGCGTTTACGGGATATCCGGCGCGCGGGAGAACTGGTGGCCCGGGTAGGCGGTGATGAGTTCGCTTTTCTGGTGGCCGGAGACATCGATAACTCTGGCCACTATCAACATGATGCGCTGGCCAAGCGGATCATCGCCCAGGTCGGGGAGCCGGTTGAGCTCAGCGAGGGCCAGGTGACTGTCGGCTGCAGCGTGGGTGTTGCAACCTTCCCCGGTACCGCCGACGATTTCTGCTCACTGGTATCCCAGGCCGACAAGGCTATGTATAGC
>CAZFPG010000120.1:0-8983 GCA_964521055.1 uncultured Marinobacter sp. | reverse complement strand
CCAGTACTCCCGCAATACCGCCATCGCCACCTCCCCGGAGGCAGGCATTCTGGTGGTGGGGCACCGCTCCGGGGGAGGGATCAGCGTGTACAAATTTGATCCCGATGCCCTCACACTGGAGCGTACGTGGGTAGTTGAATAACTACCCCTCCTTCCCAGTTTCCTGGATAACGGGTTTGGCCCAGCCATCGAAAAGCTTTACAGCGAGTATCTGCCGCTGGCCTTCGACGACGAACGTATCAGCCGGGCACGGCGCGGCTATCCAGGCCAACAGCGTAAACGACAGGCGCTACGTAACTGGGAAAGACTGGAGCAGGACATAATGGCAGAGGCCCAGTCGCTGAGACAGCCGTGCATAGATTGCCTCCGCAATGGCGAGCGACCACCCCAATATACCCTGCTGGCCCCACTGAATCACCGGGCCAGCGTCAGCCCGGAAGTGGCCCGGGATTATATTGAACGGCTGAAGGCACTTGCGCTCAATCTGTGGTGGCCGGAAAAGGCGCCGCGGCCGGCATTGGGGTATGTGGGGTTTGAGGAGGTTACGGGGGATCAAAATTCACCCCAGTTTGATGCCTTTATCGGACGTAATTTTGACCAGAGGAAATTTATCCCCATCGATCAAACCAAATGGCTATTCAGTCATTCGGGCATGCGGATTCCCAGTAATGAAGTATTCGAAAAATCTTATACGGATGCCATCATGAGCCCTATTCTCAAAGAAGGAGTTGGCTTTGGTCGCTATTAACAAAAGGCTCTGGCCAAAACTCATACTCATTGCGATTATTCTGATTTTTGCTGCCTGGACCATCTTCAGCCAGGCTCTTGGGGCTGGCCCCGTCATGTCTGCCGGTGTATCGGATTCCGGGCGATTCGCTATTACCGCACATAGAGACAACTCCCTGATACTCTGGGACCTTCAGGACAGTGAATCGCAGACCCTACAGACTGATGCGAACATATACAGCGCCAGATTTGTCCCGGGCAAACAGGCCATCTTGTGGCAAAGCCTGAATGACCGGGTAAAAGTACAAACCGTTGAAGGTAAGGAACTGCTGGATTTCGAGCACTTCCCCACCTATGGACACGTCATTTCCGGGGACCTGAAAACCTATCTGTCAGCAGACGAAAACTGGAACGTCTTTGCAGGGTTCGGCGAGAACAAAAAACCAATTCTGCGGGACGGCATCAGTCCAAGCTTTAGGGGCTCTGGAAAGCTCCTCAATCTCGCTATGGCGAGAAAGCAGCATCTTTTCGTTACAGCCGGCTTTGGGGACGACTCGGCACCGATTGAAGACTACCCTCCTGTGGACAAAGAGCGGAGATTCTCACGGTATTCGGGGGTTACACTCTGGAACACTGAGACCGGAAAGCCCATTGCCAAGTTTCAGGGAAACTCCGCCAAAACCCACGCCACCATCAGCCCAGACGGGCAGTGGGTCGTCAGTGGCGATGAAGCAGGGATAGGGCTTTACTGGAACACCGACACTCCCGGAGAACGTAATCGTCTGGCTAGGTATCATGGTGGCATCTTTCAAGATGAGCTACCAGAAGGTCTTCCAGACTCTGACTACTACGATCAAAGCAAGCTCATCGAAGCTCCACAGGGCGTAAATACCTTCACAATAGCTGTCGCCTTCATCCACAACAGCGATTACTATCTCCGCTTCGGCAACAACAGCCACATCACCGCCCTGTTCAAAACCGGCAGCCCCTGGCCAGTGAAGTATTTCGACCTGGGCGAATCCCCGGAGCTGGTCACTTACGGCAGCCAGTACTCCCGCAATACCGCCATCGCCACCTCCCCGGAGGCAGGCATTCTGGTGATGGGGCACCGCTCCGGGGGAGGGATCAGCGTGTACAAATTTGATCCCGATTCCCTCACATTGGAGCGTACGTGGGTGGTTGAATAACTACCCCTCCCCCGGTATCACTTCATCCTCCAACGCATCCACCATAAACTGCGGCATCGCCAACGCCCCCCGATGAATATCGGCATTGTAATAACGGGTTACAAACGGCCGCTGGTCTGCGTCTTCCTCGCGGAAGTACACAACGGGCTTTTCCTTCCCAGCCATGGTGCAACTCCACCACCCGGTGGGATAGACCGGCTGCGGGAACGGCATGGTTCTCACATGATCAAACCCCGCTTTCTTCATGTCATCGTGGATGGTCTTGATGATGGTGTTGGTGTGCAGCAGCGGTGATTCGCTCTGCTGGACGATGATGCCGCCCTCGCGCAGGGCGATCATGCAGTCGCGGTAGAAGTCCAGGGCGAACAGACCCTCGGCAGGGCCGACCGGGTCGGTGCTGTCGATGATGATGACGTCGAGGCTTTCCGGTACCGCGTCCCGGATCCACTGGATGCCGTCGCCGAAGAAGAAGTTGGCGCGGGGGTCGGTATTGGATTCACACAGTTCCGGGAAATACTTTTCCGAGAGTCGGGTGACGCGTTCGTCGATTTCCACCTGCCAGGCTTCTTCCACCCCCGGATGCTTGAGGACTTCTTTCAGCGTGCCGCAGTCGCCGCCGCCGACGATGACGACTTTTTTCGGGTCCTTGTGGGTGAACAGGGCCGGATGGGTCATCATTTCGTGGTAGAGGAAGTTGTCACGGCTGGTGAGCATCACGCAGCCGTCCAGCACCATCAGGTTGCCGAAGGTTTCGGTTTCCCAGATTTCCAGTTTCTGGAACTCGGTCTGTTCTTCGTGCAGCTTCTTTTTTACCTGCAGGGAAAAGGCAGTGCCCTGGTCCTGGAATACCTCGGTAAACCAGCCATCATTCAGTGCAGTCATTTCGTGTCTCCGGATTTGCTTGTCGGGCCTGATCGTATTGCAGCTATTGTAGGTTGGGAGTCCACACACCTAAAGGATTATCATCCGGTATGGACGTGGTTTTTCCAGTGCGGTTCTTTCAGCAGGCCGGTGGAATCCATACAATGAGCGCCATAAGCCGGCACGCAGCCGGCCCCGGATTCAGTACAGGAAAGCCCCATGAACGAACCGACCGGTAGTGCCGCCCACCAGGTGTACAACATTGCCCACTGGAGCAATGGCTATATCGATGTAAATGCCCGCGGTGAGGTGCTGATCCGGCCAGACAGGGGCCACAGTGGCGAGGATATCAACCTGCCTGACCTGACCCGGTCCCTGGTGAGCAACGGTGTGCAGTTGCCGGTGCTGATCCGCTTCACTGACATTCTCCATGATCGGGTCAACCAACTTTGTGGCGCCTTTAACGGCGTGGCCAGGGAACAGGGTTATCAGGGCGCCTATACGGCGGTCTACCCCATAAAGGTGAACCAGCAGCGCCGTGTGGTTGAGGAGCTGCTGTGTGCGGAGCCGGCGGCCAGTGACAACCAGATTGGTCTGGAGGCGGGCAGCAAGCCGGAGCTGATGGCGGTTCTGGCACTATCACAGCAGCCGGGGTCGGTCATCGTCTGCAATGGCTACAAGGACCGGGAGTACATCCGCCTGGCACTCATCGGGCAAAAGCTGGGACACCGGGTGTTCATTGTGGTGGAGAAACAGTCCGAGCTGCCACTGATCCTGGAACAGGCCCGCCGCCTCGGGGTGACTCCATTGATCGGTGTGCGGGCGCGCCTGGCCACCATTGGCAAGGGCAACTGGCAGAATACCGGGGGCGAGAAATCCAAATTCGGCCTGTCCGCCAGCCAGGTGCTGGATGTGGTCGAGACCCTGCGTCACGCCGGCGCCCTTGAATCCCTGCAACTGCTGCATTTCCACCTGGGCTCTCAGATTGCCAATATCCGTGATATTCAGACCGGCCTGCGGGAATGCGCCCGCTTCTACAGTGAGCTACGCCACATGGGCGCACCGGTGGGTACGGTGGATATCGGCGGTGGCCTGGGTGTGGACTACGAAGGCACCCGTTCCCGCAGCAGCTGCTCCATGAACTACAGCGTGCATGAGTACGCCTACAACGTGGTCCACATTCTACAGTCGGAATGCGACCGGGCAGGCATACCCCACCCCAATCTGATCAGCGAATCCGGCCGGGCGCTGACGGCGCATCATTCGGTGCTGGTCACTAACGTGATCGACCGGGAAGTGCCCGACAAGCGCCAACCGGAGCAGCCCGTCAGCGAGGCACCCGCTCCTCTTCTCGACCTGTGGCGGGACCTGGAAAGCCTCAGGGACGAGAAGTCTCCCCGCTCACTGGCGGAGATCTATCACGACGTGCTCCACGCCATGGCCGATGTTCACACCCAGTTTGCCCATGGCCTGCTTTGCCTGGCCGATCGCGCTCGGGCGGAAACCCTCTACACCACCTGCTGCCGGGCCCTGCGGGACCAGCTGAATTCGGCCAACCGCGCGCACCGGGAGATTATTGACGAGCTCAATGAAAAGCTGGCAGAGAAGCTGTTTGTGAATTTCTCTTTGTTTCAGTCACTACCCGACGTGTGGGGCATCGACCAGATATTCCCCATTATGCCCATTAACGGGCTCAACCGGCCCCTGAACCGGCGTGCGGTTATCCAGGACATTACCTGTGACTCCGATGGGCGGATCGACCGCTACGTGGACGGCCAGGGCATCGAAACCACCTTTCCCCTGCCGGAAGAAACCCCTGAGGAACCCATGCTGATGGGCTTTTTCATGACCGGTGCCTACCAGGAAATTCTCGGCGACATGCACAACCTGTTCGGCGACACCCACTCCGTGGATGTGCGCCGCAACGCCGGCGGAGGCCACACCGTAAGCGAGCCGATCCATGGCGATACCGTGGCCAGGGTACTGCAGTACGTAAACTTCGAACCTGCTGCCCTGCTGCGTGCCTATCAGCAGAAGTTCGCCGCCAGTGGACTGCCGGACGAGGAACAGGCCGGCCTGCTGGAAGAACTTGGCAGCGGACTGGACGGCTATACTTACCTTGAGGAATAAAAACCGCTTCTCCTTGCGATAAAAAACAACAACAAAAGCCACTCAGGCTGATCCGGCTGCCTTGCCGCCCCGTACATATCGTGACTGACAAACCCGGGGCGAGTGCATAGAATGATGGCCAGAACAATTTCAAATCGTGCGACAGTCAAGGAGCGTCCGGTGACCACACTGGATCAGAAACCGGCACGGGCCGAGGGCCGCAAGGATCCCTGGAGCCAGATGCTCGAGAAAGTCGGGAAGAACCAGGACCGTCAGGCCTATCACGCCCTTTTCGAGCACTTTGGCCCACAGATCAAGTACTACGCCATGGCCAACGGCCTGGCGAGCCATGCCGAGGAACTGGTTCAGGAGGTGTTCGTGTCCATCTGGCGCCGTTCCTGCCTTTACGACTGGCGCAAGGCGGCAGCGTCTACCTGGATTTTCACCATTGCCCGTAACCAGCGTATTGATATGCTCCGCAAGATGAAGCGTACCAGCGCTGAAATGCCGGTTGAGACGGAAGATCTGTGGCAGATTCCCGGAGAAAATGAAGACGAGCCGGTTACGTCGCTACATCGCCTGATGTCGGAGCGACGGGTGAGAGAATCCCTCAGCCACCTCCCGGAAGAACAGATTACCGTCATTGCCAAGGTTTACATGGAAAGCAAGTCACACCAGATGGTGGCCGACGAGCTTAATATTCCGTTGGGTACCGTAAAAAGCCGGGTTCGCCTGGCACTGAACAAACTGAAAGTGATTTTGCAGGACCAGAACGTATGACACGGCATCACCCGGATACACTAACCCTGATGGAATACAGCGCTGGCAATCTCAGTGAACCACACGCGTTGTGTATTCGCCTTCACCTGGACCAGTGCCCCCACTGTCGCAGCCGTGTTGACACGCTGGACAGCCTCGGTGCTGTGATGATGGAGAGCCAACCTCAGGTGGACGTGTCACCAGACATGTTCGACTCCATCCTGTCGCGTATCGACAGCGAGCCGGACATGGCCGAGAAGTACATCAGTGCGCGGGCCAAGCGCATGGGCCCGCTGGAGAAGCTGCTCGGCGACGACCTCAATGCCCTGCCCTGGAAACGCCAACTGGGTGATGTCAGTGTGCTGGATATCAGCGAACGGTTCCCGGACCAGAACGAACAGGTTGTGCTGCAGAAGCTGGCCGCCGGAGGCAAGGCCCCTGTCCATACCCACCGTGGCAATGAGACCACCATCGTTCTCCAGGGGGCGTTTGCAGACAAGAAGGGCGTGTTCAACCAGTGGGATTTTGTTGTTCTCAATCAGGAAGATGAGCACAAGCCGGTGGCTGTCGGCTGCGAAGACTGCATTACCCTCTCGGTACTGAGTGCACCAGTGAAGCTCACCGGCACCTTTACCCGGCTACTGAACCCATTCATTCGCTGAGACGGCCTGCTCCGGGGGACAGCGTTGTTCCGGGGTGAATAGCCACACACGCCAGGGGCCCAGATTCGTCAAGGGTGGAAAGGATTCGCTTATGGCCTTTGGAGACCCCCATTGGGCGGCGAAACCGGTTTTTCCGGCCGGGGCTGAAACTCTGGCCGGAAATGACTGACAATTGTCAAGTACTGACCTTCCGGGCGACACGTTTATAGACGATACTGATTACGTTGATTAGTGTCTCTGAACTAGTCCGGCCCACCCCCCGTCGGGTTGGGCACTTGCTTACAGGCTGCGCGCTTGCGCGGCCTTTTTTTCGCCTGGTAATTGCCTGCCCCCTCAACACCCGTACAACACTCTGCCCACCGCCAATTAGAGGCAGCCGGCCGGGCTGGGTTACAATCATGGCTTTTCCGCGGAGATTGAGCATGACGGGTGATGATTTCCACTTCCGCTTCGGCGGTATCGAGCGACTCTATGGCCGCAGGGCCCTGGAGCGCTTCCGTCACGCCCATATTGCCATTGTTGGCCTGGGGGGTGTTGGCTCCTGGGCGGCAGAGGCCCTGGCCCGCTCAGGTATTGGCACTCTGACACTGATCGATATGGACGACATTTGCGTTTCCAATACCAACCGCCAGCTCCACGCTCTGGCAGGCCAGTATGGCCGCACCAAAACTGATGCCATGGCGGAACGCCTGCGGGGCATCAACCCGGAAGCCGACATCCGGGTCCACTTCGGGTTTCTGAACACCAAAAACGTCAGTGAACTCATCACCCCCGAGATGTCAGGCGTGGTTGACGCCATTGATAGCGTCAAGGCGAAGGCCTCACTGATTGCCCATTGCCAGCGGCGGAAAATTCCACTGGTGTGTGCCGGCGGCGCCGGAGGGCAGATGGATCCGACCCAGATCCGCGTAAGCGACCTCAGCAAGACCACCCAGGATCCACTCCTGGCCAAGGTTCGTAACCTGTTGCGGCGGGAGTATGGCTTTTCACGAAACCCCAAACGCCGTTTCGGAATCGAGGCCGTGTACTCCCTTGAACAGCTCACATATCCTGCAGGGGACGGCGAGGTCTGTCTCCAGAAACCGGCCACCGAGGGCCCTGTAAGACTGGACTGCGCCTCGGGATTTGGCGCCGCCAGCCCGGTAACCGCCAGTTTCGGTTTCTTTGCGGCCGCCAGGCTTCTGGCCAGAATTGCCCGCAAAGCGGAAGCAGACACCGCCGCAACCTCCCCTGCCGGGCAACAGCAATAAACCCATGAATCAACGGACCCGACTCTGATATGACCGTCAGCACTGTCTTTCTACTCGCCGGCATTGGTGTCCTATCCCTGTTCTGCCAGTGGCTCGCCTGGCGGGTTCGCATGCCGGCCATCCTGTTCCTGCTGGCCGGTGGTATCGCCGCAGGGCCGTTACTGGGTTTCCTGAACCCTGAAGAAGTGTTCGGAGACCTGCTATTCCCGGTGATTTCGCTGGCGGTGGCCATCATCCTGTTCGAAGGCAGCCTGACCCTGCGTTATGACGAAATCCGTGGCCACGGCAAGATGGTTCGCAACCTGATTCCCGTCGGCTCCGTCGTCACCTGCTTTATCGGCACCCTGGCCGCACGCTGGATACTGGATGTGTCCTGGGAAGTGGCGCTGCTGTTCGGTGCCATTTCCATTGTCACCGGCCCAACGGTTATTGCGCCCTTGCTGAGATCTGTCAGGCCGGATGCCAAGCTCGCCAATATCCTGCGTTGGGAAGGCATCATCATTGACCCGGTGGGCGCCCTGTTGGCGGTACTGGTGTTCGAGGGCATCGTATCCTGGGGCCAGGGCAATGTGTTCGGCCACTCCATGTACATCTTCGGCAAAACCCTGGCAGTGGGCTTCCTGCTGGGCGCAGGAGCAGGCTGGCTCAACGGCATTGCCCTGCGCAAGCACCTGTTGCCGCAGTACCTGCACAATGCCGGCACCCTGACATTCATGCTCGGGGTCTATGCCCTGTCCAACGAACTGGCCCACGAGTCCGGCCTGCTGACGGTCACGGTAATGGGCATCTGGATGGCCAACATGAAACGGGTACCCATTGAGGCCATTCTGGAGTTCAAGGAATCCCTGAGCGTGCTGCTCATTTCAGCACTGTTCATTATCCTTGCCGCACGAGTGGAATTCGAAGCCATCGCCCAACTGGGTTGGGGCCTGGTGGCCGTGCTGGCGCTGTTGATGCTGGTGGCACGTCCTTTAAGCATCTTCCTGTCCGCCATCGGCACCAGCCTTAACTGGCGTGACAAACTGTTTCTGAGCTGGATTGCCCCCAGGGGTATCGTGGCCGCTGCGGTCTCTGCCCTGTTCGCATTCCAGTTGCAGAAACTGGGTTACGAAAGCGCCGGCGCCCTGGTGCCGCTGGTGTTCATGCTGATTATCGCCACGGTGACCCTGCAGAGCCTTACCGCCCGCCCACTGGCCAGGCTGCTCAAAGTGGCCGAGCCTGCGGAGTATGGGTTCCTGATCCTGGGCGCCAACCCTGTTGCCCGGAAAATCGGTCTGGCACTGAAAAAACTGGAGGTGCCGGTTACCCTGGCGGATACCAACTGGGAAAACGTAAAACAGGCACGAATGGAAAACCTGCAGGTGTATTTTGGCAATCCGGTGTCCGAGCATGCGTCCACCCATCTCGACCTGACCGGCATTGGCAACCT
>CAZFPG010000119.1:0-9029 GCA_964521055.1 uncultured Marinobacter sp. | reverse complement strand
GGGCATGTCCGGAGCCCGCTTGCTGATGACCGCCGCCCACCAGCTACAACGCACGGGTGGTCGTTACGCCCTGTGCACCATGTGCGTGGGCGTCGGCCAGGGTATTGCGACACTCATCGAACGGGTCTGAACCGACCTGGGTTAAGGAGACCTCATGGCATTTCTGAAACACAACGGCCGTACCATCAGCTACCGCCTGCTGGGTGACGCCACAAAGCCGCTGATGGTTCTGGCCCATCCGCTCGGCATGACCCAGGGCGTATGGGACGACATGGTCCCGGCGCTACTGAACGAATTCCGGATACTGAGCTGGGACCTGCCGGGGCACGGCGCCAGCGCGCGCTGGCCGGACGAGTCTTACGAAATCACACCGGAAGACCTGGCGCGCGAAGCCATCGCCCTCGCCGCAGTTGCAGGTGCTGAAAGATTCCACTTTGTCGGCACATCGATTGGCGGCGCCATTGGCCAACAACTCGTCAGCGAGCACTCTGACAGACTGCTTTCCGCCACGCTCACCAACACCGGCGCCGTGATCGGCACACCTGATGCCTGGAATACCCGCTCGGCCAATGTGTTGGAACTTGGCCTGTCTGCCATGGCGGTGGATATCGTTCCGCGCTGGTTCGGCTCCGTCGCCCGCGATCAGCAATCGGCCCTGGTAGAGGGCTGGCGCGTGATCATGGGGCGCGGTGACGACCGCAGTTATGCGTTGCTGTGTGAGATGCTGGGGCGTGTCGACTTCCGCGAGAAGCTTAGCGAGCACAGCGTACCGCTCCGGTTGATGGGAGGTTCCGACGACATTGCCACACCACCTGAAACACTGAAGGCATTGGCCCAGTGCAGTGGTGCCCCGGATCCGGTGATCCTGGAACAAATCGGCCATGTTCCCTCGGTGGAATGCCCGGAAAAGTTCAGCCAGATGCTGCTCAGCAACCTGGGCTGAACACCAACCTGAAAGCCAGGGCGGTCGGTTCCGGCCTGGCTTCAACGTCTATCCTCCAAATCCGTTTTTCAGTATACGGACAAACCTATGCACTCCGCGGATAGGTTCATCCCGTAAAATGCCTTAGCGTTTCCGCACAATGCGCCCCTTTACCCAGCGGAAACAGAACCATGGCCAACACCCTTATCTTCGAGCGGGAAACCGCCAAATCCGGAACGTCCAAAGCACCGGTTTACGCAACGCTGATTCCGGCCATCGCCAGTAGCGCAGCGTTGCTCTTCATGGCCGATGGCACCATCCAGGCCATCGTCGCAAGCATAACGATGGGCCTGGCCGCTACGTCACTGACCCTATACGCCAAAATGCAGCCGACCGTCCTCACGATTCGTGAGCAAGTGCCGGCACCGGAGCCCACACCCGAACCGGCACCCGACCTGCCGCCCCCTCCGCCAGAACCGGAAACACCCAACCCTGTGCTGATCAGCCACCTGGATGAACTTCGCAACAACGTGGAGGTGATTCTTGAGGAAATGAACGAGGCCGGCAAACTGGCCAAGGCATCCGGCGCCAAGGTAACCCGGAGCGCAAACTGTATTTCCGGAGCCGAGACCTCTATCCGGGAGCTGGCCGATTTCATGAGCCGCATTGATGAGGTTTTCACCCAGTTGGGCACCCAGTCCGGGGAGATAGGCAGCATCGTGGGTAACATTCAGGACATCGCCAAACAGACCAACCTGCTGGCACTGAATGCCTCCATTGAGGCGGCCCGCGCTGGGGAACACGGTCGTGGCTTTGCGGTGGTGGCCGACGAAGTGCGCAACCTGGCTGTGCGTGCCAACGAATCCAGCGAGGCTATTCGCGCCATCGCCAATAGCCTTAATACGACCTCGGTTGAAGCGGGCAATGGCATGGAACAGATTCGGCAATCCTGCAACCAGTGCCTGGGCCAGTCCGGTGAAGCTTTGCAGGCAATGAAGGATATTCAGGCCGGGGCAGTGGCACGCATGGAGGTGGTCCAGGGCATTACCGATCGGTTGCAGGTTCAGCGTGGCCTTACCGAACAGCTGTACACCGACCTCAGCGCTGAAATCTGATCAGGCGTGGCCAGCGTTACCCGGCTCATACCCTAACGACCGCCGGAGTCAACGGCTTTAAACCTGCGATACAGTGTTGCACGGCCAATGCCCAGTCGTTTTGCTGCCCGGCTGACATTACCGCCTTCCATTGCCAATGCCTCGTCAATCACTGCACGCTCGACGGTTTTCAGCGTGCCTCCCTCCGTAGCCCGGCAGGCGCGGACCACGGCATCCACTTCCGGAGCCGTTAATTCCTCGGGTAAGTGGCGAGATTCCAGGGTTACTCCGGGTTCCGCCACGGCGTCTGCGTGGGTCAGGGCATAGAGGAGCTCACGCACATTGCCCGGCCAATCATAGCGGCTCAACCGAGCCAGACACTCCTCCGAGAGTTCGCGGCAGCCCTCGGTCAATGCATGGCATTGATTCACTATGAAGCTTCTCAGGTCCGGGCGTTCCGCCAACCGCGGCAAATGTACGGTTATGCCCTTGATGCGATAGAGCAGATCTTCCCGGAACTCGCCATTCCGAGCCGCATCGGAGAGGTTTCGGTGGGTTGCACAAATCAGCTGGAAACGGAGTTTTCTCGGGCTGGCGCTACCAAGACGCGTCACTTCCCGGGTTTCCAGTACCCGTAGCAACCGGGACTGGAGTGCAAGAGGCATATCGCCGATTTCATCCAGGAAGAGAGTCCCTCCATCCGCCTGTTCGATCCTGCCCGGCGCTCCGCCCCTTCGCGCGCCGGTGTAGGCACCCTCAGTGTGGCCAAACAGTTCGCCTTCAATCAACGTATCGGGAATCGCCGCACAGTTGATGGCAATAAACTTACCAGAAGCAAACGCACTGCTTTGATGCAACGATGTCGCCATTACCTCCTTGCCGGTACCGGTCTCGCCCAGCAGTAAAACCGGCAACCCCTTCGCCATCGCCCTGGCCGCAACGGCTACCTGGCGATTGATATCGGGATCGCCAAAATCCTTGGGCTCCAGCGACCGCTTTGCCGGATTTTTCGCAGTAAATCGCTTAGCGGTTCTGTGGGCAAGGGTTTCCGCCGGGCGAAGGGAAAACGACAGCCCGGAATGCATCCTGGCAGTCATCGGCTCGTTGCGACGACGGAAGCCGTCCACCAGCTCGTCAAAGCGCAGATCGAACAAATCCTGAAAGCCCATGGCCCCGTCTGTTGACGACAGCCCCGTCAACTCACGTACCCGTGGCGACAGGCCCAGCACCTGGCCGTCAGGCCCAAGTGCCACCAACAAATCACCGGGGGTGTCGTGGTCATTTATCTCCCAACCCAGGCTGACCATCAGGTAGGGCGACAACATACCCATTAACTGGCGCTCAACCCGAGCCGAACACTGTTGTACCAGCGAGAGCGCGCTACCGGGTTCCAACGGGTTGCCCCGGGTAATATCAATGGCACCGAGCACACGGCCCATAGGGTCAACAATCGGGGAAGCAGCACAATTGAACACACGGTTGGCGTGAAGATAATGCTCGACTCCGGAAACCAGTACCGGGCGTCGTTCCGACACGGCACAAGACATGGCAGAGGTTCCGATGGTGGCTTCGGAAAGATTGACACCCTGGCGGAAGGCACCGTTGATCAGGGGGTTGGCGCATCGCCCTGAACGACGTGCCGCCAGGGCAACTCCGTTTTCATCGGTCAATAGCACCGAATAGCCCGCACCATTAACAGTCTGGCCCAACTGCTCAAGTGGTTGCATCGCAGCTTCGAGCAGAACCCGGTTGCTGTCCATAAGTTCCAGCAGACCGGTTCTGGAAACGGGGTCGAACTGAACCTGCTCGCTGACGTTTTTGCTGGCCGCTGAACAACGTTGCCAGGAATGAACGATGGCATCATCAATCAGGCCTGTTGGAATCTGACCGTGCTCGAAAAACACTTCACGTGCCTTGGCACGCCTGTGGTCGGCGGGAATCAGGGTGTTCATGGCGTTACTTACCTCTCTCGCAGGACTGATTATTGTCTTTTGATGCGACCCTGCGTTCTGGCCTTGTTGGCTCTTTTTGTCATTCCCGTGAAACTTTAACACGATTATTGGCGGCACTAGGGTAGAAATTCATCGCCACGCGAGACACTGTCTCAGATTGAGACAGTGTCTCGCGTTGTCCCGAACCGGGACACGCCGTATTCCATTCAGTTTACGCGCGTAAAATAAAAGATATTTAAAAACAAAAGGTTAAAAGCGCATGGATACAGCGGTGATTTTGGCATGGTACTCGCTCCCCTGCTTTCGCGTTGACAAAAACAACACGATACCTGGAGCCCAACTATGCGATCTATCCTCAAGAAAGCCACTCTCGACTCCCTTGCCAAAGGTTCAGCACTGATCCTTGCAGCAGGCCTTTTCCCGGGTGCAGCCCAATCCGTCGAGATTGCAACCGACCCCGGCGACTACACGCCACTGCCAGAAGGCGTGAATCTCGGCCTTCTTTATGGCCAGTACGCCACCCGTGACACTGTCTATGCCGATGGCGACAAAGTACCCGTTGATGCGGGGCTGGATACCACCATCGGGCTAGCCCGGTTCGTCCATTACATGGACATCGGTGGTGTAATTGTGGACCCACAGATCATCGTGCCGTTCGGCAAGGTGGAACTGGAGGAACCGTTCGGCCCACTTCAGCCTACATCGGAAAGCGGCGTCGGTGACCCGCTCATTGGTGCAACCGCCTGGGTACACAACAACCCCGGTGACCAGCAATGGGTTGGCCTGTCAGCTTTCGTCTCAGTGCCTGTCGGCCAGTATGACGAAGACAAGGGGCCGGTGAACATTGGCGAAAATCGCTGGAAGGGCATTTTTCAGGCAGCCTACGTCAAACACCTGAGCAACAGTGTGGTTCTGGACCTGATTGCTGAGTATTCCGTGTATGGGGACAACGACGATTTCCTCGGTTTCAAACGCGAGCAGGATGACGCCCAGAGCTTGCAGGCCCACGTCCGTTACCTGTTATCCAAACAGAGCCATGTCGCCCTTTCCTACTATCATTCCTTCGGAGGCGAAACCACTGTTGGTGGTCTGGACCAGGATGACCGAGTGAACACCAACCGCTGGCTGGCCACCTACGCTACCTTTGTCGACCCGACCGTGCAGCTACAGGTCCAGGCCGGCCAGGACATTAGTGTGGAAAACGGGTTCGAAGAAGATACCCGCGTGAATTTCCGCGTACTGAAGGTATTCTGAATCCACACCCGCAAATAAGAGCCTATTCAACCCAGGCAATCATTCCGGAGAACACTATGAGTCAGATGAGCGATCAGACCAAAGAAGCCATCGACCAGATCAATGACCTGAGCCGCCGCAGCTTCCTGAAGGCCGCCAGCGGCCTTGCGGTGGCGGCGTCCATCGGCACCGGCCTATTGGGCGTGGCAAACGCCTTTGCCTCGATGCCAGAGGGTATCAAGGTGATGTCCGCCAGCGAATACCAGGTCATGCATCGCCTGATGCAGGTGATGCTGGTAACCGAGGGAACCAGCCTGGTTCCCGCCAGCGAGATTCCCGTTATGCAGACGCTCGATGCTGCACTGCTGGCCACCATGGCACCACACATTCTCGAAGGTCTTAAAGGTGGTATCGCCTACTTCAACGAAGGGCCCAAAACCGAGTACGGCAAACCTTTTGTGGAGCTGTCCGACAAGCAGGCCGCCGCCTTTTGCGACACCTGGGCCGATTCCAATGAGGTACCCCACCGGGCACTGGCCATGGGCCTGAAAAAACTTGTTGGCCTGGCCTACTGGGCGAACCCGCCAACCTGGGCCCCTCTCGGATACGGCGGGCCGGTGACGGACAAGTGGAACCTGGAATCGTTGGGCAATGCCCCTCTACCAAAAAGCTGAAAGGCGGGAGTAGACCATGCAAGAAACAATCAAGGCTAAAACGGTGCCTGCCCATGGCTTGCAGGTAACCCAGGCGTCGGATGTCACCAGTGACAACATCGAACTCAAGGCCGACGCCGTGATTATCGGCTCGGGCGCTGGTGGAGCCATTGCCGCCTATGAGCTCGCGAAAGCGGGCAAGAAAGTAGTGGTACTGGAAGCCGGCCCCTACGTGCCTTCCGAGAAATTCACCGAGATGATGGCGGTCTCCATGGATCAGCTTTATGCCGACCATGGCGGGCAATCTAATTCCGCCGGCGACATCTCGATTTTACAGGGTGCCTGCGTTGGCGGCTCCACGGTGGTGAATGCCGCGCTGTGCTTCCGCACCCCGGATTACTATCTCCATCGATGGGGGAAGGAGTTCGGGCTGACCAACCTGAGCCCCAAGGTCATGCTTTCCTACTTCGAGAAAGTGGAGGCCAACCTGAGCATCGCACCCAACAAGGCTTTTGAAACCAGCCCCGGAGCCCAACTGCTCAAGGGCGGCATGAAAAAACTGAACCTCCCCGAAGGCAACGCCAAACGTAACATCCGTAACTGCGCCATGACCGGCTTCTGCTTCGCCGGCTGCAAGTCGGACCGTAAGCAGTCCATGCTCATTACGTATCTGCCCTGGGCCGCGGCCTACGGCGCCACCATTTATTCCGACACCCGGGCCACGCAGATCCTGGCGGAGAATGGAAAGGCAACGGGCGTGCTGGCCGAAATCGTTGACCAACAAAGCAAGGCCGTGAAAAGCAGACTCAGGGTCAATGCTCCGATCGTCGTCGGTGCCGCCGGCCCGATCCAGACACCGATCCTGCTGCAAAAAAGCAACCTGGCCAACAGCAACGGCCAGGTGGGCAAGAATTTCGCCTGCCACCCCACCATGTCGGTCACCGGCGTGTTTGAGGACAACGTCGGTAACTTCCACGGCGCCACCCACTCCCTGTACATGGACAAGTACACCATGCCGAAAGAGGGCGGCTACCTGTTGCTGGACGCCATCCAGGATCCGGTGGAAGCCAGTTTCCAGGCCGAGCCGGGCACCGGTAAACCGTACATGTCTTACATGTCCAAGTACCGGAACACGGTTCGCCTGATCACCCTGATCCACGACCAGAATGTGGGCGAAGTGAACTGGAAGAACGGCACCAAGGAAATCAAATACTTCGTTGACGACGCCGACTTCGAGATCATGAAGGAGGGCCTCAAGACCAACGCCCGCGTGCTGTTTGCCGCCGGCGCCCAACAGCTTTATATCCCCACGTCCCAGAAACTGACCATCGACAGTGTCGACCAGATTGATGCCGTCATCGATGGTCTCAACAACGAACCGGCGCGCTACCGCTACACGTCCTTCCACCCCCAGGGCACCTGTCGCATGGGCGCGGACCCCAAAACCACCGTGGTCTCCCCCATGGGTGAAACTCACGAGGTGAAAAACCTGTACATCGTCGATGCGAGCCTGCTGCCCACATCGATTGGCTATAACCCGTCGGAAACCGTGTACGCACTGGCCCATTACATCAGTGACCAGATCAACCGGGCCCACGCCTAATCAGGACGGAAACATTCAGGAGGACAAATCATGGATATGCCAGCAAACCCTATTTGGCAACAACACCTGTTCCTAGGTTCATGGCAGAAGGGGAAAGGCGTGCAGATCGACGTTACGGAGCCCGCAACCGGGGACGTCATCTCGCAACTGACAGCCGCCACCCCGGCTGATATTGACCGGGCCGCCACTATTGCCAGGGACACCCAGAAACAGTGGGCGGACGTGCCCTTCGACCAGAAGGCCGAGATTCTGCGCAAGGCTGCCGCGTTGCTGAAAGAGCGGGCCGACGAAATCAACGGCTGGAACACCCGTGAGTGCGGTTCCATCGGCCCCAAAGCGGACTGGGAGCTGCAGGCCACCTATGAACAGGCCCAGATGGCAGCTGCCCTGCCAATGCAGCCCAGTGGCGAGATATTCCCATCCAGCATGCCGGGCAAGCGGAACTACTGGAAGCGAGTGCCCATTGGCACCGTCGGCGTTATCGCGCCCTGGAACTTCCCTATTCTTCTGTCCATGCGATCCGTATTCCCGGCCCTGGCCATGGGCAACTGCGTAATACTGAAGCCTGACCCGAAGAGCAGTATTTGTGGTGGTGCACTAATGGCACAGATTCTGGAAGACGCCGGGCTCCCAGAGGGGGTATTCCACGTACTGCCGGGTGGCCCCGACGTCGGCCAGGCGCTGGTTGAGCACCCATTGGTAAAGATGATTTCGTTCACGGGTTCAACCGCCGTGGGCAAAAAGATCGGTGAAACCTGTGGCCGAATGCTGAAGAAAGCCGCACTGGAACTCGGCGGCAACAATGCGCAGGTGGTGCTTGAAGACGCGAACCTGGACATCGCCAGTTCCTGTGGGGCCTGGGGCTCGTTCCTGCACCAGGGGCAAATCTGTATGCAGACCGGGCGACATATGGTCCACAGCTCAGTGGCGGATGAGTACATTGAACGCTTGGCCGCCCGCGCTGGAAACCTGGCCAGTGGTAACCCCTCGCAGGAGCAAGTGCATCTCGGGCCACTGATTAACGAGGTTCAGGCAAAACGTGTCGAGGACATCGTCAATCGCTCAGTGGCGATGGGCGCAAGAATCGTCGTGGGCGGCAAACGTAACGGCAACTATTACGAAGCCACCGTCATCGCTGACATCACCCCGGACATGCCCGTCTTCTCCGAGGAAGTCTTCGGCCCGGTCGCGCCAGTGATGACCTTTGATTCCGATAAAAATGCCTGCGCCCTTGTCAACGAATCACCTTATGGTCTGGCGGCTGCCATCCATTCGGGTTCAACAGAGCGTGCCCTGAAAATCGCCAACCGGATCCAGGCGGGAATGATCCACATCAACGATCAAACGGTGAACAACGAGTTCCAGGTACCCTTTGGCGGCATGGGCAGTTCGGGCAACAGCGGTCGTTTTGGTGGGCCGGCAAACATTGAGGAATTCACCACCAGCCAGTGGATTAGCGTCATGGAGGAAGGCATCCAGTACCCGTTCTGATACCTGATCTGAACCCTACTTCTCCTTGCTGAGTGTCTGTCCCCACGGAGACGATCTGCCCTTGCCCGACGAGCCTCAGCT
>CAZFPG010000118.1:0-9137 GCA_964521055.1 uncultured Marinobacter sp. | reverse complement strand
AGTAATAGGATGTGCCACGCGGCTGATGGTAACGCCGGGCGCTTCTTTTCGCGGCTCGACAGGGTCAAGCACATTGAGCTTGGGGGGAGAGGCACAGGCGACTGCTGACAGGCAGAGCAGCAACGCCAGGGCGGTTGAGCTAAAACGGTTCATCGTCCGGTTCCTTTGGAGAAGTTTCAGTCCGTTGGGAGAAGGTTACTTTCTGGGCGCGTTGATGGAAAGGGTTGATTTGGCGTCGTATTGTATGACCTGGACTTTGCAGGCTGGTGAGGATAACGGATCTGATCCCGCCGCTTGAACGAGGCTGGGAGCTCTGAATACCGGGGCTGATCTATTATTTCGGTAACCTTGACCGCTTTTCTGGAGTCATTTCCCGCTCCCACTCAGCTTCGTCTCCCGGCGCTGGCAGAAACCGGCCAAACTCGATCATCTGAGTGGCTGGAATGTCCTGCAGATAGATCCAGACGTCCTCATCAGTTATGCCCGCAATTCGGGCTATCTCTTTAAGCATCTGGCTCATCAGGGCCTGCTTGACCTCATTGGTAGAAAAAAACAAAATCTGGGCAAAAAAACGGGGCGCGCCGGTTTGCGTGTTATGGGCCGTTGTTATGGCCTCTGCTATCTGTGATTTCTGCTGCAGCGACAGAGAAAGATTCGCGACTGTGACGGTATAAGTTGGCATGGGGGAAATCCTACCGAGAGTGACATGTATTTGCCTTTGTGGCCGATCTTGAGAATCAGGTGGTCCTGTTTCACTATAGCAACGCTTACCTGCATGGCCACGCGCAAGGGCGGGGTGGGCGTCATTGAGGGATTGGAAGGGGCGTAAGCATGCAAATTGGAGTGAGCGAAGACGGTGTGACTGGTGAGATTATTGAACTGCCGGTTTGATCAGCGGCAGGTAAACAAACTCATAAGCAATCGATGCAGCCACATAAAAAAGCAGTGCTGCCATCACCCGGTTAAACCATGTGAAGAAAGCCGGCGTTGTGATGCGCTTGCCCAGAAGATGGCCAACCAGGGCATAGCTTCCGGGTGCGCCAATCGCCAGTACCGTGAGAGCCAGAGACCATAAAAGAATGCCGATTCCGTGTATGCCCGCGCCCGGAAACTGGATGGTGGCGATGGGCAGTGTGGCGACGATGCCCTTTGGGTTCAGAAGCTGCAGGATCAGCCCTTGCCGATAGCGTAGAGGGCGTTCGGTTGTACTGTCTTCGCCAAGCGTGACACTGGCTTTGAAGATCTTGACAGCGAGTGTGGTGATGTACGCGCAGCCCAGCATGCTGAGGATGATCAGGACATCACCGCCGATCAGCGTTGAGCCCAGCCAGCCGAATAACAGGAACAGCAGGAGCATGGCCGAGCCCACTCCGAAATAGTACCCGGTGGAGGCTCGGGCGTGGCCGTTCAGTCCGGCATTCAGGCCGAGCAGGTTCACGGGCCCAGGCGTGTACATTACGCCTATGGCATAAGCGAAGATCTCAATCATGGGGTTTCCCTGATAGTGCGGGCGCCGGCTTTATGAAGCGATGCTTGCCTGGTATTGCCGGGGCGTCATTCCGTAGATGCGCTTGAAGCGCCGGTTGAAGTGGCTCAGGTCCGCGAAACCGTAGCGGTAGACCACATCGTTGAGTGAGTCGCCGGTATCCAGCGCATGGCGTGCTGCGTTGATGCGACAGTTCACCACGTACTGATGCGGGGTGATGCCAAACTGCTTCCGGAACAGCCGCAGGAAGTGGTATTTGGACAGGTTCGCGGCTTCGCTGATGTCTTCCAGCGCCAGATCCTCGGTGACGTGGGCCTGGATAAATTCCCGCGCTCGTTCCAGCAGGACATCGGCCCTTCGGGTGATGTCATCGGCCTCGAATTGGCCAGCGCGCTGGGTCACGCGGGAGGCGATCTGGTAGAGCGCGTGTTCCTGCTCTATCCGGCTGCCGACTTTGTTGCTGATCAGCCGGGCCAGTTCCAGAATCGCCTGGCGCAGAGTCGGGTCCTGCATCAGGGTTTCGTTGACCCTGAAATCGGTGGCCTGTTCGCGGCCAGCAGCGTTGGCAACCAGGGGTTCAAGCTCGCTGGCGGGAACGTAGACCATGACGTAGTTCAGCGGGTCGTCACCGCCGGAACAGCCGTCATGTACCTCACCCGGGTTAAACTGGATGATATTGCCGGGCATGCTGCGATGGTTGGCACCGCCGCTGAAGAAATCCTGGCGCCCGGCGAGGGTAACGCCAAAGGAATGCTCTTCGTGGGCATGCCGGTCGTAGGTAAAACCGTCCATCGCGGCCTGCAGTACGGTCAGATCCGGCAGGTGCTTGCTTTTGATGAATCGAAATTGGCTGTCCTGTTCCACCACAGTCTCCCGGAGAGAAGGTTGTGACCCGATTTATCCCTACTTTACCGCTCGGCGTGGCGGATATCTTGGACAATATTGCTCAGTGGAAGGACTTTGTTATCACTGGCGCTCACCCCGATGCTCGCCCAGGCGAAGCCGGTTTAGCGGGGGCAACCACATTCACTATGCTGAAGTACGATCATGGGAAGTGTAAAAAATAGGTCTGTCCCGGGTTTTTCACGTCTTCCAGTCCACCGGCGCGCGAGGATCGGGCTGGTACGCAATGTAAGTGCCCGTGCGTATCGTCCGTGCCAGGTGCTTACCCAGACTTGCATGGTATTGAGTTATCCGATCGATGGCGTAGCGCAGTGAACGGGTTACGCTGGTGCGCGCGCGCTCCATGCCGTCACCAACGGTCCGGGCCCGATCGTTCAGGCCGACGCCCCGGCGAAGCTCCTCGACCAGAAACTGGCGATCGGCACGTGCGAGTTCCGCTCGGTGCAGGTCGTTGTTGGCCTCGGCCTCCGCGATGTCTTCTTCGGTCTCGGCGAGCCGCTGGCGGTACGCCTCCCGGGCCTTTGAATCGAACACCTCCAGTCCACATTGCGCATCAATTCGAGGTGGGCCCGAAGCGGCCCCGACAGGAAGCGCCCCACGCTCCACCGTCACCAGATCGAGGACGTGGAATTCCCGGCCGGGTTCCGCCAGCAGGCGTTCAAGGTAGCGCATGCCCTTGAGGTCTTTCAGGCACACGGTAGTGCCACAGAAGGCCACCGTTCGCATGTCTCCCTCGCAACAAAAAACGCAACGCTCGGGCTCGGCACCCCGCCGTGAGGAGGTCACCGGGGCGTGTTCGCGAGCCAGCTCCACCCAGGTCGTGGCGTGGAGATCCTCGAGTGCTCGACAGGCGACGTCGAGCTCCAGGTCGGCCGCCCTCTCGTCGCCGGCAGCCCGGTGCGCGGCCGCGAGCTCAACGCGCAGGATTGCCGCATCGAACGGCATTCGCAGCGAGACCCACTCCATGACAGCTTCACTCAGAAGCCGGATTGCTTCGTTGCTCTGCCCGTCGTACAGCGCCAGAAGTCCCTTCGCAGCAAGCGCAGAGTTCTGCAATGTTCGGCTTTGATAGGTTTCGGCAATCTCCGCAAGGTCGGCGGCGGCAACTCGCGCCGTGTCGCCGGCCCCGGCTGCCAGCGCGATAACCACCTGTGCAGCGCGCAGGGGAGCCCGCTGCAAGCCTCCCGAGGGCGGGCGTTCCTTCGACGGAATATTAAACGGATGATCGAGCGCGCTCTCGACCATTGAAAAGGCTTCATCGATTCGGCCCTGGGCTAACCGCAGCAACGCAAAACCCGGTTGAGGCAGCCAGGCATTCTGGTGCGCCGCCAGAAACGCCTCTTCGGCGCCCGCGAAATCGCCTTTGCGCAACCTCGTGTTGCCGAGTTCGGTCAATGGCCAGCCATACTCCCGCCGCATCCACGGGCGCAGTTCTTCGCAAGCCAGCAATGCCTCCTCCTCGGCTGCGTCGCAAGGCCCCCGCAGGCGCATGATCTCCGCCCGGTGCACCCGGCAGCGGCCGTGGAGACCCCCGAAGGCCGCGCCCTGGCGCCAGTGTTCCATGGCTTCGGTCCACTGCTCGGCACGGTCGTACTGACCGAGCCACTGCATGGCACAGATGAGCTCGCACCACATCTGCCCCGAGGTGAGGGGGTCGAGATTACCCGCGCTCAGCTCCACTGCAACGTCATCAAGCGCGCTCAGCCCTTCGTCCAGGTAGCCGTCGTGGATGCGGACTCTGGCGAAAGCCACCTGTCCAATGATCGAGGGTGGGATCAGCCCGTGCCTTTGTCCTCCGTCCATGGCCCGTTGCGCCCATTGCCCGGTCCCCGGCATGTCGCCGCACATCAACCGCTCATAGGTCCGCACTGCGGCGAGCCACGCCCAGACTGGACTGCCGGGCGCGCCTTTTAGCAGGCGCTCGGCCCGCGAGAGCCAGGCACGAACGGTGGCCATCAGGCCCGTATCCATCATCAGGTACATGCCCACCATAACGGCAGCGAATGCCGCCTCCCGGGTGCGGTCGTTCTCAAGGTGCAGGCGATAGAGATCACCATACGCGGCAAGTGTTCCCTCCAGATCGCCAACCCCATAAGCCGCATTGGCCCTGAGCTCCAGCAGCTCGGCCGAGGGTGGTGCCGATAATTCAGCGAGCAGTTCCTGGGCCCGGACGAATTCACCGGCGTCGAGGGCGACCCGAATCGGGGACAGTGCTCCTTCTGCCATCGCTCAGTCCTCTTGTTGCGGTTGTAACAAGGATTGTCACGCCCTTAGAGGTAGGTGCCATACGCACCTGACCGAAGACTTATCCGATAAGGGACATTCTGACATGAGTGAAACCCCTAAGGACAGACTCGGCGCCATGCCGCGGCGCCGGGTTAATTCACACCCGACACTGATGGAGAATAAAAGATGAACACTACAACTGAAGCAAGCTATCACCTTGAAGGCACCATGCTGGAAATCTGTTCCTGTGCGGCCTCTTGCCCCTGTTTCATCGGTGAGGATCCGGATGGCAACGAATGCTTCGGCGTAATTGCCTTCAATCTGGAACAGGGGGAGGCCCGTGGCATCGATGTCTCCGGCCTGACTCTCGTAAATGTCGCCCACATTCCCGGCAACGCTCTGGCCGGAAACTGGCGCTCAGTACTACTGGTCGATAGCAAGGCCAACGACGCGCAGTACGAGGCCCTTCTGGACGCCTTCGGTGGCAAGCTGGGCGGACCGCTCGCGGATATGGCGAGCCTGGTCGGAGAACTGGTGGCGGTTGAGCGGGTTCCGATCACACATGAAGCCGAGCATGCCGAAGGACGCCTGCAGGCCGGGGAGTTCCTCGACGCGGAGTTCGGGCCGATCCAGTCTTCACCCGACGGCACCACGGCGACGCTGAACGACAGCGCCTTTACGACGGTGAAGGGGGCTCCCGCCTATCTCGGCAAGTCTCGGCGTTATCGGGTCAACTTGCCACAATACGATATGAGCTGGAGCTATGACGGACACAACACCATCCAGACCGCCTGGATGATGGAGCATCAGCCATGAGCGCGGTAACCGTGCCGGGGGGCTTCGCCTGGCGGAGTGCCCCGATCTTGATCCTGGCCATCGGCCTGGCGTGGCTGTTGGCCATTGGCGCCGAGCTGACTGGCGAAGTGCAGTGGGTCCATCATCATCGGTTGGTGGTTGACGGAGGCACGATCTGGGCCAGCCTGGCCCTCTTTGTGATGGCCTGGCAGGTACATATCGCCGCAATGATGCTGCCGTCGACGCTGCCGATGATTGACCTCTTCCATCGCGTGTCCGCCCGGCAGCGTCATCCGGGACTGGCCCGGCTTGGCTTCCTGGGCGGCTACCTGGCAGTCTGGACCCTGTTCGGCTTTGCGGCGCTGTTCGGCGACGCGCTGCTGAAGTTTGCCATGCTGCACTGGCACTGGCTGATGCAGCGTCCCGAGTGGCTGGCCGGTGCTGTGCTGCTTCTGGCCGGCGGCTTCCAGTTCTCCTCTCTCAAGGAGCGCTGCCTCGACAAGTGCCGGCAGCCGCGATCCTTCCTGTTGAACCATTACCGCCAGGGCGTAGCTGGCGGCTTCACCCTGGGGGCGCGGCACGGGGCCTTCTGCGTCGGTTGCTGCTGGGCGCTCATGCTGGTGATGTTCGTGGTGGGGATCGCCAATCTGGCCTGGATGGCGCCACTTGCGGCACTCATGCTAGTGGAAAAGGTCGCCCGTCAGGGCTGGCGCATTGTTCGCCCCACCGGGGCAGCGCTGATGCTGATCGGCCTGCTCGTTATCTGGGATCCGGCCTGGCTGCCGAGCTTGGTGCCGGCGATGCCGATGCATGCGCATTGAAGCGTGTCTATCGCGAGCCCCGGGTTCCCATATCACCAACGGCTTCGACGGACGACCTCAATCATGGGAGTCGGCACGGCGAGGAATAGCATTCCTCGCCGCCATTCCTTAATAGACCGGTGCAAAGCCAACATTGGTGCAGTCGGCGTAGCTTTCAACAATCTGGCCATCTATCCACACGGCTACGGCGCTTGCTGTACCGGCGGCACTGCTGCCATATCGCACTTCTGCAGAACCATCACTGGAAATACGGATGATTCCCTCGGTTGGACAGGTTTCATTGGCTGAGATGCTTACCGGAGTGGGTGTCGATATCTGAACATGCCCCTCAATCGCAGATCCGATCAGCGTGCCATCCATCGTGAATTCGACGACAGACTCCGTCCCTTCCAGGCGCGTCTCCATGTTGGTAAGAGCGATATAATGATCGCCAACTTTGAGCTCGAAGGCTTCGATGGTGTCAACAAAACGGCCGCTTTCTGTGCCATTATCCCAGCGGAAAATTTGATCCCAGTCGCTGCGGCCTTTCACGTTCAATGGCTCGCCACTATCCTTAAGCTCACCGATGATGTGATAGCTTTCAAGCCCCTTCCAGCTCTGGCTGGTCGCCGTTTCATCGGTTAGGGTATCAACGTACCGAAAAATGCCATTAAGCAGAACATCGCCGTGGCTATAGGTTGAAACTACGCAGTCATTGAACGCCCAGTTTTCATCAACATTCCAGTATTCGCCCGCGTAGGTGACTTTGGCCGTGCCTCCCCCGTCACAATTGGTTGTTCCTGATTCCCCTCCGGATTGATCCCGAAGAGATTCATGAAGATCACCAAGTAAACCAAAGGCTGGCATATTCGTACCTATTAAGGCATACCAGTCGAACGGTGGTTAACCGCCTTCTGGATGAGAAGGATACCGGTGTCACCATCACAACGCTTGTCAAAGCTGGGCGCGCTTTGGGGATGACCTGGACTTTGCAGGCTGGTGAGGATAACGGATCTAATCGCGCGGCTTGAACGAGATTGGGAGCTTTAAAAACCTGGACATAATTTATGTCCTGTCCCGGTTTTGCTCGTCTCTCAGATGAACTCGCCAACGGGAGTGCCGCAATGACATCACCCAGTGAAAATGTTCGGAGCCCCTGGACCAGCTTTCTCGCGCATCTGTTCATGATCCTCGTGGCCTGGACCATCTTTATCAAATACCTGTTCCCGATCGGCTTTGCGCTGGCCACCAATGAGGCGTGGGCAACCTATATCTACTGGGACCTGTGGCCGCTTGCGCACCTCTGGCTCGCCTGGGCGTTATTGGCGAGGCCATGGTATGCGCGCATGCTGGCCATTGGCATGTCTGTGGTTGAGATCCTGATTATCACCACTCTGTTCATCTGGTTCCTGGCGGAGCCGGAGTGGTCCATCTGGCGTACGAACTGGTTTGTGAACAAGGTGTTTGTTCTGGCAGCATTTGTTCTGGTGTTGAGTACGGCGCTGTTCCGTCCGGAAACTCTGAAGATGCGCTCTTCCTACTAGCGAAAAACCAGGACAGACTTATTTTCCCGGATGCGCAGCCTTGAGATGCGCGCGAGTGACTGACCGAAGGAGAAAAGCGATATGAGCACCGCTTCAGCGGCCTATCCAATAGGTACGCCCGGCACTCCCTGGGGCGAGGTGGAACGTGCGGAGTGGCTGTCACGGCAGACCCGTCAACGCAGTTACGAGTCCGACGTATTGAGCGTGGTGGAACGCCTGCGTTCTCGCTTCGACGTGCAAGAGTATGGCCGTCTGGAATACGGCCCGGACGTTTATCCGCTGATGGCAATCCGCAGCCGCAACTGGCGTGCCGATCGGCCGGTGGTGCTGATTACGGGCGGAGTGCATGGCTATGAAACAAGCGGTGTCCATGGTGCGCTGCAGTTCGTTGAACAGCAGGCAGCGGATTATGCCGGTCGTGTAAACCTGCTGGTCGCGCCTTGCGTCAGCCCCTGGGCTTACGAACGCATCCATCGCTGGAACGCGAACGCGATTGATCCAAACCGCTCGTTTCGTGATGACGGCCAAGCCGGGGAGTCAGCGGCGCTCATGCAGCTGGTCGCTTCGACAGAGGAGCCGATACTGCTGCACATCGACCTGCACGAGACCACCGATACCGACGAAACCGAGTTTCGCCCGGCGCTTGCGGCCCGTGATGGCAAACCGTTTGAGCCGGGTGAGATCCCCGACGGTTTCTACCTGGTGGATGACACCGAGTGTCCGCAGCCGGAATTCCAGCAGGCTTTGATAGATGCGGTGGAAAAGGTCATCCATATCGCGCCGGCGGATGACAACGGCGAGATCCTCGGCTCACCGGCGGCCGCTCGGGGCGTTATTCAGTATCCGCTGGCGCAGCTTGGCCTTTGCACCAGCATGACCAACGCCCGCTACAGGACCACCACCGAGGTCTACCCGGACAGCGACCGAGTGACCCCCGAGCAATGCAATGCCGCGCAGGTTGCCGCGGTGTGTGCGGCGATCGACTATGCGCTGTCAGGATAGGAAAACCGGGACAGACCTATTCAATTTGCGGGTAACCAGCGGTCAGAGGTGCGCTTCAGGATCCATGCTTCCCTTGCAGCTGCCCTACATAGGCGGTGATAAAGGCCGCCTCCTGAAAGGCCTTCAAACCGGTATCGGCAAAAGCAATGGGCAGCGGGTTGGATGCCAGGGTGGACTTGATCAGTGCCGGGGGGAGTATGGTCACTGTAAATTCAGTACTAGTGATCAGTTGAATGGCCGCTTCCATTTTAAAGCTGATGGCACCACCGGCAAATTTGCCTTTTGGCATCCGCTCTTTGATGGCGACACTGGTGACCCCGTGCTCGGCCATTAACTCCGCAAAGGCCGTCTGGAACGCCTTCAGATCTTCACGGCTATGGT
>CAZFPG010000117.1:0-9160 GCA_964521055.1 uncultured Marinobacter sp. | reverse complement strand
GACCTCCGTGCGGGTCGACACCAAGCGCCTTGACGACATCATGAACATGGTTGGGGAACTGGTGCTGGTGCGCAACCGGTTGCAGCGCCTGGGTGCCCAGAGCGAAGACGAGCATATGCACAAGGCCGTCTCCAACCTGGATGTGGTTACCACGGACCTCCAGTCCGCGGTGATGGCCACCCGGATGCAGCCCATCAAGAAAGTTTTCGGACGTTTCCCCCGGGTGGTCCGTGACCTGGCGCGGAGTCTCAAGAAAGAGATCAACCTGCAGATGCACGGCGAGGATACCGACCTGGACAAGAACCTTGTGGAGGCCCTGTCCGACCCCCTGGTTCACCTGGTCCGCAATTCGGTCGACCATGGCATAGAAACGCCGGATGTCCGTGAGAAAGCGGGCAAGCCCCGCCAGGGCACGGTTACCCTTTCCGCAGAGCAGGAGGGTGATCATATCCTGTTGTCCATAGAGGATGACGGTGCCGGTATGGACCCGGATGTATTGCGGCGCAAAGCAGTGGAAAAAGGCATCTACGAGCAGGATGCCGCCGACCGGCTGACAAACGCGGAATGTTACAACCTGATTTTTGCCGCCGGTTTTTCCACCAAGGACCAGATATCCGATGTGTCCGGGCGCGGTGTTGGCATGGACGTGGTCAAGACCAAGATTGGCCAGCTTAACGGCCAGCTGAATGTGGAATCCGAGCTCGGCAAGGGCTCGCGCATTGTTATCAAGGTACCGCTGACACTGGCCATCATGCCCACTCTGATGATCATGCTCGGCGATCAGTCGTTCGCCCTGCCGTTGGTGAATGTGGTGGAGATTTTCCATCTTGATCTGAGCAAAAAGAATGTTGTGGACGGTCGCGAGTGTATTGTGGTCCGCGACAAGGTTTTCCCGCTGTTCCATATCAAGCGATGGCTGGTGAAGGGGGCGGCAGGAGAGCCGGAGCCGGAGAACGCCCACGTTGTGATTGTCGCCATGGGCACCCGCCGGGTCGGCTTTGTGGTAGACCAGTTGATCGGTCAGGAAGAGGTGGTAATCAAACCCCTCGGCCGCGCACTGCAGGGAACACCGGGAATGGCGGGTGCGACCATTACTGGCGACGGCCGTATTGCGCTCATAATTGACGTTCCAAGCCTGTTGCAGAACTACGGCTGACAAGTTTTCAGTGGCGGTTCCGCGGCAGCCCCCGGATTTAGGAGAAATGGATGACGGTTTCTGTCCTGGTCGTTGATGATTCAGGTTTCTTCCGCAAACGGCTGACGGAAATCCTGACCGCGTCCGGTCAGATCAAGGTGATAGGCGCCGCTACAAACGGCCGCGAGGGTGTCGAGCTTGCAGCAAAGCTGCGCCCGGACGTCATCACCATGGACTACGAAATGCCGGTGATGGACGGAATCTCTGCGGTGCGGGAAATCATGAAGCAGCAGCCCACGCCTGTGCTGATGTTTTCGTCCCTGACCTACGAAGGCGCACGGGTTACCCTGGATGCCCTTGAGGCTGGTGCCGTTGATTTCCTGCCCAAGAATTTTGAGGAAATTGCCAGGGACTCCAGCCAGCTACAGAAAATTCTGATCGAACGGGTGCTGGATGTGGCAGGCAGCCGACCAGGGGCGAAACCCGCACCGCCACCTGCCCCGACTCCTGCGCCCGGTGTGGATAAGCGTGCCGTACCGGACAGACCTCGGGGCGAGCGCAGGCGGGAAGGTCCACAACCTGCACCGGAGCCGCAAGCCCCCGCCCGGCCTTCCCGTCGCCGGGGTTCCTCAAAGCACTACAGCGTGGTGGCTATCGGCACTTCAACCGGCGGTCCGGTTGCGCTGCAACGGGTGCTGACGGCGCTTCCAGCGGGATTCCCCGCACCCATGGTGCTTGTGCAGCACATGCCCGCCAGTTTCACCCCCGCATTCGCTGAACGGTTGAACAAGCTTTGCCGGATCGAGGTTCGCCAGGCCGCCGATGGCGACATACTGAAACCGGGGCTGGCGCTATTGGCACCCGGGGGTAAACAGATGATGATTGAAAACCGGGGCGGCCAGGGGCGGGTGCGTATTCTTCCCGGCGATGATCGCCTTAACTACAAGCCCTGTGTGGATGTCACCTTTGGCTCGCTGGCGCGCAGCTTCCCAGGCAAGACGTTAGGGGTGATTCTTACCGGCATGGGCGCGGACGGCAAAGAAGGCTGCCGGCTGATGAAACAGAGCGGCTCTGACATCTGGTCCCAGGATGAAAAGACATCGGTGATCTACGGTATGCCAATGGCGGTGGCCAAGGCCGGCCTGACCGACGAAGTGCTTGCTCTCGACGACATTGGTCCCCGCCTGGCTGATGGGGTGAGCTGATGGATATTCTCAGCCTGCTGGGCGTTATCCTTGCCTTCGTGGCGATACTTGGCGGTAACCTGCTGGAAGGCGGTGCGATCAGCTCCCTGTTCAATGGCCCGGCTGCGCTGATTGTTATTGGCGGGACTCTCGCAGCGACCATCCTCCAGACATCCTGGCCGCTGCTGAAAAGGGCCGTTTCCCAGGCTCGCTGGGTATTCTTTCCTCCGTATATCAGCCTGGAAGACGGCATTGGCAAGGTTATCGACTGGAGCGTGAAAGCCCGCAAGCAGGGGCTGTTGGGGCTCGAAGGGCTGGCTGAGAAAGAATCCGAACGGTTTGCCCGCAAGGGGCTGCAACTGCTGGTGGACGGCGCCGAAACGGAAACCATTCGCAGCATCATGGAGGTGGACCTGGAGTCCCGGGAACAGCGGGACATGGAATCCGCCCGGGTATTTGAAGCCATGGGAGGCTATTCCCCCACCATCGGCATCATTGGCGCGGTGATGGGGCTGATCCAGGTGATGACCAACCTGGAGGATCCCCAGTCCCTCGGTAGTGGCATTGCCACCGCCTTTGTTGCCACCATCTACGGCGTGGCACTGGCCAACCTGTTTTTCTTCCCGGTTGCCAACAAATTGCGCGGTATCCTCCGGGAACGCACGCGCTACGAAGACATGATGATCGACGGCATCATTGCCATCGCTGAAGGCGAGAATCCGAAATCCATCGAACTGCGGTTACGGGGCTTTCTGTGAGACGTCGCAGGCGCCAGGACGATGATCTTCACAACAAGGAACGCTGGCTGATTTCCTACGCCGATTTCATAACCCTGCTGTTCGCGTTTTTTGTGGTGATGTATTCCGTGTCCTCGGTCAACGAGGGCAAGTACAAGGTGCTGTCCGAGACTCTCACCGGTGTTTTCAATGCCCCGCAACGCTCCTTCCAGCCCATTGAAGTGGGTGACCAGCCCCGGCGTTCAACACCCCAGGCAGCCGAAGACGTGATTGAGCCCCCGGTGACTGAAGCTCCCCAGAATCCATCCATGAGCGAGCAGGGCCGTACCGAGGCGCTGCGAGCCATGGCGGATCAGCTTGCCCTGGAGTTTGATGAGTTGATCAACCAGGGCGTGGTCACGCTGGAAACCAGCGACGAATGGCTGGAACTGAGCCTTCGCAACAGCCTGCTGTTTGGCAGCGGTGATGCGGAGCCTCATTACGACGCCTTTGAGGTTGTGGAAAAAATCGCCGGTGTGTTGCGTAACCGTGACAATGCCATTCGGGTTGAAGGTTTTACCGACGATCGTCCGATACGGACCAGCGCCTTTCCTTCAAACTGGGAGCTTTCGTCGGCCAGGGCGGCAGCGGTTGTCAGAATGCTGTCGATGGAGGGGGTTGAAGCTGAACGGCTGGCGGCTGTGGGCTACGGTGAGTACCAGCCGGTGGCCCGCAATGATACCGAAGAGGGCCGGCGCCGAAACCGCCGCGTGGTTCTGCTGGTTTCCCGTGACGCAAGTATCCGCGGGGCCATGCGATAAGCACCATGCGCTCAGCCACGTGCCCGGCGGTGACGGTAGGTCCCTATAGGCAAGTTGGCATAATATCTGTATTAACTCCCGTACATCTTTAACAGCGGCAACCCGTTGCCGAATTATTTTCAAGTTGCGCGGATGATGGCCGATAACTCCTTATGGTTTCCGGCGTTTCCGGGGCTGATATTTCTGGAGAATGCAGCGTGCGAATCTGGGCAGTAGCCAATCAGAAAGGCGGTGTGGGCAAAACCACGTCGGTTGTGGCTTTGGGCGGTCTGCTGGCGGAAAGCGGTAAACGCGTGCTGGTGGTGGACCTCGACCCCCATGGCTCATTGACCAGCTGGTTCGGGTACGACCCCGACACCATAGCCCACAGTGTGTTCGACCTGTTCCAGCACCAGGGCAGGGTGCCGGAAGGGCTGCCTGCGCAACTGATCACCGAAACCAGTTGCCAGGGCCTGTCCCTGCTGCCGGCCAGTACTGCCCTGGCTACCCTGGAGCGCCGAATGGTTGGCGTTGAGGGAATGGGGCTTATTATTTCCCGGGCGCTGGCCCAGTTGTGGGACGATTTCGACTATGTTCTGCTGGACAACACGCCTTCCCTGGGTGTGCTGATGGTGAATGCACTTGCGGCCGCCCAGCATCTTATTATTCCGGTCCAGACCGAGTTTCTCGCCATCAAGGGCCTGGAGCGCATGCTGCACACGCTCACCATGATCATGCGGTCCCAGAAAAACCAGCTGTCCTACACCATCGTGCCGACTCTGTTTGATCGCCGCACCCAGGCCTCGGTCACAAGTCTCAACCTGCTGCGCAAGTCCTATCGGGAGTCCTTGTGGCAGTTTGCCATTCCGGTGGATACCAAGTTCAGGGATGCCAGCCAGGCCGGTCTGACCCCGTCTGCGCTTGACGCCCAGACCCACGGTGTCAGGGCCTACAGCCATCTGCTGGATGATCTGGTGTCGCGGGTGGGGTCGGTGCAGGAGCGCCGGCATGCCTGACAGAAAATTGACGCAGGTAGCGGATCCCACCTCAGCCATTGCCAGTTATCTTGACGAGTTACTGCATACAGCAACGGATACCGCCCCGCAGGAAGAGCCGGAACCGCCGCCAGAACCAGTTGTACGCGAGCGCGCCCGTGTTGCACCTCCGCCCGCACGTGCTGTCGCAAGGCCCGCTCCGGAGGCAAAAACAGAAGCAAAAGTGGAAGTGCGGAAGCCGGTTACGGAAAAAGCGCCAGAGGCTGAACGCGCTCCGGTTGAGGAAAACAGGGCCGCCGATATCCCGTCGCCACCGGCATTCGAGCCACCAGGCCGGCCGGAGTGGTCCGATAAGCCTTTTGAATGCCTTATATTTACGGTGGCAGGCTTGCAACTGGCGGTACCCCTGATCCTCCTGGGGGCCATTCACCGTATTGAGGAACCGGTAAAGCCGATTCCCGGCAGCCCGCGCTGGTATATGGGCATGCGCCCGGACCGCGATCATAACCTGCGGGTAGTGGATACGGCGGAATGGATCATGGCTGGCCGGGCTCCGGCCAATGCCAGGGACAACTACCGGTTTGTGATCCGGCTGGATAGCAGCGAGTGGGGGTTGGCGTGCGATGATGTGGCCCAGTCGTTCACCCTGAAGCCGGATGAGGTGCGCTGGCGAACAGCCCGCAGCAAGCGGCCCTGGCTGGCGGGCACGGTCATTGACCACATGTGCGCGTTGATCGATGTTAAAACCATGGCGGACTTGCTGGTCCGGGCCGAGCGTGAACACCACCTCGATCTGAGCTAGCAAAATCCGGTTACTGAATGAAACCGTGCGGTGGTGGCACGGTTTGTGCCCTTAACTATAGTATTGGGCACTGATGATGAATTTTTGACGATCAGGTTGCCCGCAGGGGCGGCCCACAGGAGACACAAGGCTATGGCATCCCCGAGCGGACAGAAAAATCAGGGCCAGGACGATCAGGTACTGCAGTACGTAACTTTCAGGCTGGATGACGAAACCTATGGCATTGATGTCATGCAGATCCAGGAAGTGTTGCGGTACACCGAAATCGCGCCGGTTCCGGGTGCACCGGATTATGTCCTGGGCATCATCAACCTGCGGGGCAACGTGGTCACCGTTATTGATACCCGACGCCGCTTTGGACTGGCGGATGCGGAGGTCACTGACGCAACCCGTATCGTGGTGATGGAGTCGTCCAACCAGGTGATGGGAATACTGGTGGATTCCGTGGCCGAGGTGGTGTACCTGAAAGCCAGTGAAATCGAGACTGCACCCAATGTGGGGAACGAGGAAAGTGCCAAGTTCATCCAGGGTGTGTGTAACAAGAACGGCGAGCTGATCATACTGGTCGAGTTCGACAAGATGTTGTCAGACCACGAATGGGCTGAAATCTCCGCTCTGTAACGCCGGCTGTCGCCGGCAGGCAGGCACGATGGAGGCCCCGTGGAACAATCAACCGAGGACGTCCATCATGTTTGCAGATATTTCTTCACAGGCCCCCTGGCTTATCACTGTTGCCGCGCTGGGCCTGTTGTTTGTGCAGGGCATGTTGTCCCGGCGTGAAATCCGCAGGCTCCGGGAACAGGTCAAGGAACGCTGTGAAACCCTGGGCCGGGAGCTCCATGCAACCGCCAGTGGCAGCATGGGTGTGGGCCAGCGGGTCGTCACCTGTGAACGCCAGCTTCACGAGCTGCGGGGAATACTCGACGAAATGCGCCAGAATGACCCCCTGAGAATTTCCTATGATGAGGCCTCAAGGCTGGTTGACCTGGGCGCGGATATCGATGACCTGATGAATACCTGTGGCATCTCCCGGCCGGAGGCTGAGCTGGTATCGGCGCTTCGTAAACGCCAGGCTGCCTGAAGGCGGATCAGTCTGTTCCGGGCCGTCCGGCGTCGTCCGGTGTGCGGCCCTGAAGGTTAAAGGCAAACGCCAGGATCTCGGCGACTACCCGGTACAGGGTTTCCGGGATCTCTTCATTCAGTTCCAGCCTCGCCAGTATGCTGGCCAGCTCCGGGTTCTCGTACAGCGGCACATTGTGCTCCCGGGCGATGCGTATGATTTCCTCTGCCAGCTCGTGAGTACCGCTGGCAGCAATCACCGGGGCCCGCTCACCGTCGTATTTCAATGCCACCGCTGCCGGCGAACCCTTGTTTTGGTTTCTGTTACTCATGCCCTGGTATCCACAAGCCGATGTTCGAGTCGGGTGCTGCCCCCCCTGGGGGTTCCCCGCCTGCATTCCAGATCCACGACCTCCAGGCCGATGTCTGACAATCCCTTGCGCAATTGTGGCAAATCTTCCCGTACCTGCCTGAGGGTCGACTGCTTCTCTGCCCATACCTGGGCCGACACCTGATTCTGGCGCAGGGAGACGTCAAAGTGCAGCGGGCCCGTTTCGTCCAGATCCATGGCCAGTGACAACTTCCATTCGGTTGCCCTGGGTTTGCCCGACCCTTGCCGCTCATTGTCTGTCTGATCCTGTTCGATGCGCAGCTGGGCAATTCGGGGTTCATTGTTGGGGTTCAGCCAGGGCAGTTCCAGCAGCATGGTTGAAACCGGTGTTGGTGCCTCTGCTGTGGTGCGGGTGGACAATATCTGGCTGTGTAGCTGATTAACGGTAATCCGGTTGAGCATGCCGGCCAGCAGCCTCAGCATCTGCCCCACCGTGGGTTCGGAAGACGATTGTGGTGGTGGGGGCGGAAAGGTATTGGGAAACTGCAGCGGTGCCTGCACCAGTTCCGGGGTGGCTAGTGGCGTAAAGCGGTTGAAAGCTTCCGGGCCGTTTCCCTGTTGCGCCAGCAGGGTGGTAATAATGCGGCCAATGGCGAGCTTCAGGTCGGGCAGGGTGGCGTCCGGCGATCGCGCCAGGCGGGATTCCGCAAACAGTCCGCTTTCCTCAACCCATTGCCTGAGTTGACTGGCGGCCCCGGGCTGGGCGCCAGCTCCCGGTGTCAGGGACTGACTGGAGGGCAACCTGGCCACCAGCTGTTCGATGGCCTGGCGGACGGGCGGCGAAAGTGGCTGCGGTGCCGGGTTGTTGATTGCCGGGCTTGTGGCTCCGCCATCGTGTTTGGCGCCACCGGCCAATGTGGACAGGATTCTGGCCAGTCCGGCATCAATGGTTTGCTGCCAGGGCAGGCGTTGCGCCAGGGCCCTGGCGATGCCCGCTTCCGGTGCCTGGGCCAGTTTGCCCATCAGCTGCAGTTCATTACCCGCCCGCATCACCTTGATCCAGTCGCCGGTTTCCAGGGAGGTTTCCCCGATGGCAGCCTGAACGGTCAGCGACTGGCCGCGGATATCCAGCAGCAACTGGGCACCCGCGGACGACTGGCGGTTGATCACTTCCGCTACCCGTGCCAGTGTGGCTTCGCGGTTGGCAAGCTTCAGCTGGTTGAGAAGAACCCGTGCGGATGCCGCATCCGGCGTTGCCGACGGCTGCTCTCCTGCCGGCCGGCTGGGGCTCGGCACGGGTGCCTCTGTTTTGGGCGGTGGTGCAGGGTTACCGTTTGGTAATTTCATTGCCACTGTTTTGATGTCAGACAAGAGTATTCCCGGGGCGCTTTCGTTATAATACGCCCCGCCGGCAAGGTTTGCCTTCCCGAACGTCTGAACCCGCCGGGTCAGTAATGTCTATAAGCCCTGGGGCCCCGATGTCTGAGCCGTTACTACAGGCCGTCAATCTTGAGTGTGAGCGGGACGACCGGATACTGTTCCGGGACCTCTCCTTTTCCATACTGCCCGGTACTCTGATCCGTGTCGAGGGCCCCAATGGTTCCGGCAAGACCACGCTGTTGCGAATACTGGCGGGACTGAACGACAGTTACAGCGGGGATCTGCTCTGGCGTGGCAAAAGCCGCCAGGGCTACCGGGAAGAATTTCTTCGCAACATGCTCTATCTCGGCCACCGTCCCGGCATCAAGCCACTGCTTACACCCATGGAAAACCTGCGCGCCCTGATCGCTGGCCGCCGCTCACTGCCGGACAAGGTTCTCTGGCAGGCACTGGAGGGCACCGGGCTTGGTGGTTTCCAGACCGTGCCCTGCCGCAACCTGTCCGCTGGCCAGCAGCGTCGGGTGGCCCTGGCCAGGCTGCTGATAGCCGACGAGCCATTATGGATACTGGACGAGGTATTCACCGCTATCGATATCCATGGGGTGGCGGCACTGGAGCGGTTGCTGGTGGAACGGGTGGAGAGTGGTGGTGCCATTGTTGTAACCACGCACCATGATCTGCGGTTGCCGTCGATGCACAGGGTCACCCTGGGAGGAAGCGACGGCCATGGCCACTGAGTCCACCGTCAGCCTGCAGTC
>CAZFPG010000116.1:0-9161 GCA_964521055.1 uncultured Marinobacter sp. | reverse complement strand
TTCCAAAAACGCATATAACCATCGCCGCCGCGACCACCGTTGTCGTCGCCGCCGCTATTCTCATGAGCCCAAGCGCCGACGTTGAAGCCAACAGAATGGCTTATACGCTGGATCTTGATGAGGGCACCGTCAGCGAGTCACGCTATCAGCGCAATGAGAACAGTCAGAGCGAAGAGCCTGCCACTCAGACCGATAGCAAAGAAAAGCCGGCACCTGAATCTGACACGGCCAGGAGCGCGGAAGAACCCGAACTGCCCGAAGCACTCGATACGGCTGCAGCCATTGCCGAAGCCAGCGAACCTGAACTGCAATGGCAGGAGTACAAGATAAGGTCAGGCGACACCCTGTCATCCCTGTTCAACAAGGCAGGTTTCAACGATGGCATCATGCTTTCTGTTATTCACGGTGACGGCGAGGCTGACAAGTTACAACGGCTCTACGCGGGGGAAACTATCTCGTTCGCAACCGATGATGCCGGCGAGCTGGCAGCAGTCGACCTGCAACGAAATCTGCTTGAGACTCTCCGTGTCGAAAAGACCGAAGACGGCTTCAACGGCAAAACAGTGGTGCGCGAACCCGACGTTAAACCTGCGTTTGCCTCCGGCATTATTGATGGCTCGCTTTATATTGCTGCCCGCGAAGCCGGGATGTCAGACAGACTGTCCATGGAACTGGCAGGAATCTTCGGCTGGAACATCGACTTTGTCTATGACGTGCGCAAGGGCGATCGATTCGAGGTTGTTTACGAAGAACTGTATCTGGATGGCGAAAAATTCGATACCGGCAAGATTATCTCGGCCCGGTTCGTCAACCGCGGTAAGGAAGTTATTGCGCTGCAGTATACTGACAGCAACGGCGACACCGACTATTACAGCCCCGATGGCAGCAGCATGCGCAAGGCGTTTCTGAGAACCCCCATCAACGCACGGGTTTCTTCATCCTTTAACCTGCAGCGCCGCCACCCAGTGCTGGACGTGGTTCGCCCACACGAAGGCACGGACTACGCCGCGCCTCCGGGAACACCCATTAAGGCAGCCGGCCATGGCCGGGTTCAGTTTGCCGGCTGGAAAGGCGGTTACGGCCGCACCGTCATCCTGAAACACGGTGACAATATTACCACCCTCTATGCCCATATGAGTCGCCTCGGGAAAGGCATAAAGACCGGAAAACGAGTCAAACAGGGCGACACCATCGGCCATGTGGGCTCTTCCGGCATGGTTACCGGACCTCACCTGCACTATGAGTTCCGTGTGAATGGCTCCCCACGAAATTCACGGACGGTGAAGCTGCCCGATGCCAAACCCGTGCCTGAGTCAGAAATGGCTCGTTTCAAGAAACACGCCGAACAGCAAGTGGCCAAGTTTGAGCTGTTCCGCAAGGACTACCAGCAACTGGCCCTGGCCGCGGACGAGTAAAACATGAAAGCCTGGATAGGACTGATGTCCGGCACCAGTATGGATGGCATTGATGCCATACTGGTGTCGTTCGAAGACCAACAGATTCAGGTTCATGCCACGCATACCACAGATTACCCTGACGATATTCGCCGGCGCCTGTTCAACCTTGGCCAGAACCGCGGCACTCCCGACGACCTGGGAGAGCTGGACCATACCACTGGCTCCCTGTTCGCTCTTGCAGCAGCCAGCGTGATCGAAAAATCCGGTATACCGCTATCATCGATTGCAGCCATTGGCAGCCACGGGCAAACGCTCCGGCATCAACCAGACGGATCAGCACCCTTTTCCATTCAGGTTGGCGATCCCACCCTCATTGCCGAGCGCACCGGCGTAACAACCGTTGCCGACTTCCGGCGCCGGGACCTGGCGGCCGGCGGGCAGGGCGCACCACTCGTGCCGGCCTTCCATAAAGCCTTCTTCAGCGCACCTGACGAAGATCGATGCATCCTCAATCTCGGGGGCATTGCCAATATCACCCACCTGCCGGCCGGCGATGAAATACCCATTACCGGGTTCGATACCGGGCCAGCCAATGCATTGATGGATGCCTGGTGCCTGGATCAGACTGGCCGCGCTTACGACAAGGATGGCGCATGGGCCGAGGAGGGCGCCGTTGACCAGAGCCTGCTGGGAGACATGCTCTCCGATGCGTACTTCTCGCGAAAACCACCGAAAAGCACCGGTACAGAGAAGTTCAATCTCGATTGGTTAAAGACTCTGTTGAACCGGCACCCGGACCTGTCCGGCGCCGATGTCCAGAGGACTCTGCTGGAACTGACTGCCGTTACGGTGGCACAACAGATACCGCACTCACCCGGAATGACTATTTTTGTATGCGGCGGAGGTGCCAGAAACAGGGTGCTGATGCGGGAATTACATCGTACCTGCAGCCCATCGCGGATTGCATCGACGGCGGATCTCGGACTGGACCCACAATGGGTTGAACCCGCGGCGTTTGCCTGGCTGGCCAGCCAGACACTTTCAGGGAAACCGGGAAACCTGCCGGAAGTGACAGGCGCAAACGGAAAGCGGATCCTGGGCGCGGTCTATTACGCCTGATTATAGGCCCGGCTGAGCACGTCAGATGGAAAAGGAGCTGCCGCAGCCACAAGTGGAGCTCGCATTCGGATTCTGCACAATGAACTGGGAACCCTGCAGCCCCTCCTGATAATCCACCGTTGCACCGACTAAATACTGGTAGCTCATGGGGTCCACAAGCAACATCACACCCTCCTTTTCAATAACGGTGTCCTCATCATCCTGCGCTTCATCAAACGAGAACCCGTACTGGAAACCAGAGCAGCCACCACCCGTTACAAACACGCGGAGCTTGAGGTCAGCGTTGCCCTCTTCCTCAACGAGTTCACGTACTTTGGACACTGCGCTGTCACTGAAGAACACCGGTGTCATTGCCTGCTGCTGAACTACACTCAAGTCCGCCTCCGGTTTGCCAAGAAAAGATCTGACCTGATTATCATATTCCTGACTAAAACAATCAACTATTCCTTGTCCGGAACTATTGAGTCGCCGTAATCTTCGGCTTTTTCTTCCTCAACTGATGGGGCGCTGCTGGCCTGCTTGTCGCGCCCGAGAAGCCCAACCGGCTCATTCTGGTGAACCAGGCTGCCGTTCACTGACGCACCCATCGCCATTTCAATCAGGTTGTAATAGACATTACCGTGAATAGAGGCTTTTTCCGCCAGTTCAAGATGTGTGGATGCATAGACATCCCCATGAACCGTGCCGTTGATGATCACATGAGGTGCAACGATGTCGCCTTCCACAGAACCGACTTCGGATACCCTGAGCACTGCATCGCCGCCCTCTTCCGCGACAACCTTGCCACGTACGGTGCCGTCAACGTGCAGCCCGCCGGAGAAATGCACATCCCCCTCCACCGTTGTCCGGGACGAGATGAGCGTATCGAAATGCCCCGTGGGGCGGCGGGGTTTCTGTTTCTTCTTGCCAAGCATGTCAGTTCTCCGTAAGTGCATCCCAATCAAATGTACGTTCGGCCTGGGACGATTTACTGCCTTCGGCACGGGCCACCACCTGAAGTTCAAGGGGCTCAAAACCGTCCGGAACCCGCAACAGACCTTCAATATCCTGGAAGTACCGGAAGCGGAACTTCACCCCCAGATCGTCGATATCATCCGACAGATCCCGCAGGGCGATGACTTCCTTTTCTTCATTGCGCATGCCGATCACATTCACCGCAACCACGCCGGAAATATAACTCTTGTTATCGCCTACCTGGGTCAGTACCAGCTTGAAATTGTAGGCGCCCTCCTGACGCGCACTTTGCACAGCCAGCCGGTCAACCTGCAACCCTTTGCTGGTTTCCGACGGTGCCATAATATTTTTATAGAATGTCAGGTCCGCTTTCAGTGATGCGATCTGCGTTTCCAGATCCACAATGGTTCTTCGGGCCTGGTTCAGGGCCTGGGCGTCGATTGACTGACCCCGCTCGAGGTTGACCAACTGCTGACTGATTTCCCTGTTCTGATCCCGTAGTTGCTCAACCTGCTCCTGAAGACGATCGCGGGTGTCCTCTGCGGTTGAAAAACGGAATCCGCCCTGGGCCATGCCAACAACGTACCCCAACACTGCCGCTGTAATGGAGAATACGAGCAGTATCAGGGTGCGGCGAAGCCGGTAGCCCGGACGATGCCGGATTACGACGTATTCTTCAGCAGGTTTTCTGGATTCGCTCACCGGGCAGACCTATGGCAGCAACGCGGGCGCTTCCAGCCCCATGGTTTCCGGCAGGCCAAACATGATGTTCATGTTCTGGATAGCCTGGCCCGCCGCACCTTTCACCAGGTTGTCGATAACCGATGAGACGATCACGATATTGCTCTGCTCCTGCCGGTGCAGCGCCATACGGCAATTGTTGGCGCCACGGACACTGCGGGTTTCCGGGTGGCTGCCGAACGGCATAACATCCACAAAGGGTTCATCCCGGAACCGATCCTCGTAAAGTGCCTGCAGGCGATCGAAATCCGCCGGGTCACGTAGCTCGGCATACAGTGTGGCTTCAATGCCGCGGACCATGGGAATCAGATGCGGTACGAAGGTGACGCCAACATCGCTCCCGGCCGCCTGTGACAGACCCTGACGAATCTCCGGGAGGTGCCGGTGTCCCGAGGCGCCATAGGCCTTGAAGCTTTCACCCACCTCACCATGCAGCATTCCGATCTTGCCCTGCCGCCCGGCTCCGCTGGCACCTGACTTGGCGTCGGCAATCAGCCGTGACGGATCAACCAGGCCGCTCTCCAGCAAGGGTAGGAAGCCCAGTTGAACCGCTGTGGGATAACAGCCAGGGTTGGCCACCAGCTGCGCGGTGCGGATCTCATCCCTCACAACTTCCGGCAGGCCATAAATCGCCTTTTCAGCCCACTCCGGGCTCTCGTGGGGCATGCCGTACCAGTTTGCCCAGACATCCAGATCCTTAAGGCGGAAGTCCGCTGATAAATCCACAACACGGGCACCCGCGGCCATCAGTTCCGGCATCATGCGCATGGCCACACCATGGGGTGTGGCGAAAAAAACCAGATCGCAGGCTGCGAGGGTTTTAACGTCAGGCTCTGAAAAAGCGAGGTCGTAATGGCCACGCAGGTTCGGGTACATGTCGGCAACCGGCATGCCCGCCTCAGAACGCGATGTAATACAGCTCACCGTCACTTCCGGGTGAACCGCAAGAATTCTCAGAAGTTCAACACCGGTATAACCGGTTCCACCTACAATGCCTACTTTTATCACCAGTTGCTCCAGCTACAAATCAGGTTCCCCAAAGCACAATAGTCTAACATGATAAACCAATGACTTATTGCAGCCCGACAACCGCTGGTTACAATATCGTCAGGAAACCATTCATCTCCGGAAAACCGGCGTTCATGCGTAAATTCTGGCCAAAGAGTACCGAGAATCTGATCCCCGTTTTCCGCCGCCGGCTGTCCGGTGTGGATGCGCTGCCGCAACTGGCGGTTCTGGGCCTGCTGTCCGGACTGTTTACCGGTGGCGTGATCCTGATTTTCCGGCTGGCTATAGAATGGCCACTGGAGTATTTCTTGCCGGGCGAGGGCTCAGAATCCTTTGAAGAGCTGCAGATCCTGACCCGCGCAATTCTCCCACTCGCCGGTGCTGTGGGGCTTGGCCTGCTGATGCATAACCTTGCTACCCACGACCGCAAGGTGGGCATCGTGCATGTCATGGAACGCCTGAACTACCACCAGGGCTACATTTCCATCCGCAGCGCCCTGGTCCAGTTCGTGACGGGTGTCAGTACCGTTGTTACCGGTCAGTCGGCGGGGCGGGAAGGCCCGGCCGTCCATCTCGGCGCTGCCGTTTCCAGCCTCATGGGCCAGTGGATGCGGCTGCCCAACAACAGCATCCGCACACTTGTCGCCTGCGGGTGCGCCGCCGCCATCTCTGCGTCTTTCAACACGCCGATATCCGGCGTTATCTTTGCCATGGAAGTGGTGATGATGGAATACACCATCGCCGGCTTCACGCCGATCATCCTGGCCTCGGTAACAGCGGCAGTGGTAAGCCAGGCCATGTACGGTTCGGAGGTCGCGTTCACCGTGCCGCCGCTGACCATGAACTCCCTGCTGGAAATACCGTGGATTATTGCCATCGCGATTATCATCGGGGTTGCCGCGGCGGCATTCATACAACTGGTGGACACCACCGGCCGGCACCATCATCGCCCGGTATTGCTACGGCTGACCATCGCAGGACTTCTGATGGTGCCGTTTGCAGTAGTGGTGCCGGAAGTGATGGGCATCGGCTACGATACCGTCCAGTTTACACTCGACAATCAGTTACCATTCTGGCTCCTGCTCGGTGTCGGCATTGCAAAGCTGATCATCACTTCGATCACCATCGGCCTTGGTATGCCCAGTGGAGTGATCGGTCCCACGCTGTTTATGGGGGCTACCCTTGGTGGGGCCATGGGGCTGATCGGTGCCCAGGTCTTTCCGGACACAGCCTCGTCCGTGGGCTTCTACGCCATGCTGGGCATGGGAGCGATGATGGGGGCGGTGCTACAGGCGCCACTGGCGGCGCTCATGGCGCTGATGGAACTCACCAGAAACCCCAACATAATACTGCCCGGCATGCTGGTGATTACCACTGCTAGCCTGGTGACCAGCGAGGCCTTCGGCAAGAAATCCCTGTTCCTGACCATCCTCAAGAGTCAGGGGCTGAGCTACCAGAACTCTCCGGTAATCCAGGCGCTGAGGCGGGTTTCCGTTGGCGCCATCATGGACCGGAGCATCCTTCGCACTGAGCGATTCCTGTCTCGGGAAGAGGCCGGTAAGATCCTGAAATCCGAACCCAAGTGGCTGGTAGTTGAAGGCAGTAACGGCCCCACTGCCCTGCTACCGGCTGTGGATCTGGCGCGTTACCTGGAAGATACCAAACCGTCAGCCGACCGCGAGCAGGAAGACGGAGAGGATGCTCCGGAGCAGGTTGACCTTATGGACATTCCCGCCAATCGCCGGGATATTGCCCCGGTGCAATACCAGGCCACACTGGAAGAGGCGCTGAACGAGTTTGAGCACACCAGCGTAGAAGCCCTGTATGTCCAGCGTCACGTTGCCCCGATGATTCAGCGGGTGTACGGCGTGGTACTGAAATCCGATATCGAAAGCTATTACCAATACCGACGGAGTTAACCGATGCTTTGGGTCAAAGCCCTGCATATTATTGCCATGGTGTGCTGGTTCGCCGGCATTTTTTACCTGCCCCGGCTGTTTGTCTATCACGCTGCCTGCGAGGACGAGCCTGGCCGGGAGCGCTTCAAGATCATGGAGCGCAAACTCTATCGGGGCATCACCACACCGTCCATGGTAGCAACTGTCGTTTTTGGGCTCTGGCTCATCGGTTACAATGTGCAGGGCTATATGAGCCAGGGCTGGCTGCACGCCAAGTTGCTCCTGGTCGTTCTGCTGATTGGCTACCACTTCTACTGTGGCCACCTGGTGAAAGTTTTCCGCGACGACAGGAATACCCGCAGCCACTTGTTCTATCGCTGGTTCAACGAGATACCGGTCCTGGTCCTGGTTGCCGTGGTTATTCTTGCTGTTGTTAAACCTTTCTGAGGAGCCTGATTATCAAACTTTATAGCCGCCCTCACGTTCTGATTATTTCTGGCCTTGACCCGTCAGGAGGCGCCGGTGTCCAGGCCGACATCCAGGCCGTTACCGCGCTCGGCTGCCACCCCATGCCAGTGCTCTCCTGCCTGACGGTGCAGGACACCCGGAACGTCTACAACGCTACCGCAACGGACTCGGAGATTATCCGCCAGCAACTGGAATGCCTGGCGGCCGACTCCCCCATCCACGCCATCAAAACCGGTGCACTGGGCAATGCCGATGTGGTGGATGTGCTGGTGGACTTCCTGGCCGACCATCCGGACATTCCACTGATTACCGATCCGGTTATAAAGGCGGCTGGTGGCGGCGACCTGGCCGACGAGGCCCTGATTACCCGCATGAAGGAGCGCCTGTTCCGACACGCGGAGATCATTACTCCCAACGGCATTGAGCTGGCACTACTTGGCGGGGATGATGACGCCGCCCGGGCCGCCCACAATCTGCTGAAAACCGGTTGCAACTCCGTGCTGGCAACGGGCGGTCATGGCGAAGGGGAAGAAATCGTTAACACGCTTTACCACCGCGACCAGGATCCCCTCCACTTTTACGTCGAGCGAATCGGGGGTGAATACCATGGCACCGGTTGCACCCTGGCAGCCTCGATTGCCGCTGGCAGGGCTTCCGGGCTCTCGGCCCGGGCTTCCATTGCCCAGGCCCAGAATTACGTGCTGCGCGCCATCCGTCACGCCCTGAAAGTCGGCAAGGGACAACCGGTACCGGACCGGGGCATTCCATGGGAGAGCTGAACCCATCGGGCACCTTCAGTGCCTGTGCCATCGCCAAAGGACTGCGGCCGGGGCTTTATGCCGTTACCGACAGCACACTGCTGCCAGCCAAAAAACTTCTCGCAGCGGTCGAAGCCGCGCTGACCGGAGGCGCCGTGCTGGTGCAGTATCGGGACAAGAGCGCCCCGGAAAGCGAGCGCCTGAGCCAGGCCAGGGATCTGGCTGCCCTTTGCGGCAATGCACGGGTGCCGCTGATCATCAATGACGACCCGGAGCTGGCCAGGCGATGCGGCGCAGCCGGCGTGCATCTGGGGCAATCGGATTGCTCCCTGGTTACCGCCAGACAACAGCTCGGCGAACATGCGATCATAGGCGCTACGTGCCATGCCGATCTGGCCCTGGCCAAACGTGCAGATCATGACGGTGCCGATTACCTGGCCTTCGGTCGTTTTTTCAATTCCAGCACAAAGCCGGACGCACCCGCTGCCGATACCTCGGTACTGGCCCGGGCCCGGCATTTCGGCAAGCCGGTGACCGCCATTGGCGGCATCACCACGGACAATGGCGAAACCCTGATCCGCGCGGGTGCCGACATGCTGGCGGTGGTCGGTGGCCTTTTCGACGGTGATCCCACTTCCATTGAGGCACGTGCACGCCGGTTTACCCGGCTGTTTGCAGCTCATCACCCACTTTTTTCATCTTCCGAACATCAGGAGTCCTGAACCATGACCCAGTCCGAAACCCTATTCGCCGAGGCTCAGAAATACATTCCTGGGGGCGTCAACTCTCCGGTGAGGGCCTTCAAGGGAGTCGGCGGT
>CAZFPG010000115.1:0-9180 GCA_964521055.1 uncultured Marinobacter sp. | reverse complement strand
GTTCCTCGCTCAGAATGCCGATTATGAAACAGGGATGGCCCCGAAGGGCCATCCAGACTTGGTCAGAGAACACCGGTATCTAACCGGTGTCTCGAAGGCAGCCCCGGACCTTAGAGATCGGACGGAACGTAGGCACGCTCATCCCAAATCTTATAGGTTTCCATGAACTCATTCTGGCTTTCATAGACGCGTTTGAAGTCGGCATCTTTGGCAGCTTCCTGCTCCATCACCTTGTCGGTAACGGCTTTAAGCTCCTTCAGAACCTCACGGGGGATCTGGTCAGCCTGGACACCCTTGTCCTGGAAGCCTGCCAGCACCTCACCGTTCTTGTACTCACCTTCAGCCAGGCCAAGGGTGGTTGCAGCAGTACAGGAGGCATCAACCAGCGCCTTCTGAGCGTCAGTGGTCTTGTTCCACTCGTCCTTGTTGATCAGCATGTACTGGGCTGTGAACTGCTGGTGCCAGCCCGGGAACAGGTTGTACTTGACCACCTGGTCAAAGCCAAGGAGCTGGTCGATTGCGGGCATGGAGAATTCAGTGGCATCGATGGTGCCTTTCTCCAGAGCCTGGTAAAGCTCGCCACCGGGCATCATGGTGACAGAGGCACCCAGCTCTTCCAGAACCTTGCCGCCCAGACCCGCGAAGCGAATCTTCAGGCCCTTGTAGTCCTCCAGGGTTTCGATTGGATCCGAATACCAGCCCGCTGTTTCAGGCCCGATAATACCGCACAACTGCGCGTGCACATCGAAGCCCTTGTTGGCGTAGACTTCCTGCAACATTTCGTGGCCGCCACCGTAGTAATACCAGGCGGTGTAGGCCCATGGTTTCATGCCAAAGGGAACAGCGGCAAACAGCGGAATTGCAGGAACCTTACCCTGGTCGTAACCGATCCAGGTGTAACCTGCCTCAACTTTGCCATCGGAAACGGACTGCAAGATGTCGAATGGAGGTACCAGTTTGCCGGGCTCGTAGACGCGAACCTGGATGCTGCCATCAGAAGCCGTGGTGAGGTTTTCGGCAACCCAGGCGCCGGGGGAACCCAGGCCGGGCAGGTTGGTAGCGAAGGCGACCGGCATTTTCCAGCGCAGGTCATCCGCGACAGCCGATCCTGTAGTCAGGGCGATCGCACCGGCGACACCGGTAAGGGCCTTGAAGAGTTTCATTGGCAAGTCTCCTAACATTGTTGTTGTATTCGGCCAGACAGAAGAGTTCCTGGCAGGCCTTATCTGAGTGTAGTCAGGCATTGCAGGAAACGAGACGGACAAATGAATATTTTCGGGTCCAACGAAAGCGCCAGCCTTGTTTTCTGCGTTGTTCTGACGTCCTGCAGGCAGGATATAGCAGACACTGTGCCAATCATTCTTTTCTTATATTTATCAGATAGATAAAATTCTACAGCCAGAGAGGATATATGAGATTGTCCGCATTTCCGGACGTAATTAGCCATCAGTCGTAGGTATTTGTGCGGAGGACCGGACATGTGTCCTGATTTCAGGACATCCTGGCTAGCTTTTCATAAAGCACGGATCGCGAGATACCCAGTAGCTTCGCTGCCCGCGTACGATTACCGCGGCTTGCCACCAGCGCCTCTTCAATAGCCTGTGCCTCTGCCTCAGCGAGGGTTTTGGCAAGCGGGCGCACCGGCTGCGGCACCAACGAAGAGGTCGTGCGGTTCCCGCTGCGGGGTAATACCTTGAAAATGGCATCGGCGTCCAGCAACCCGCCATCCTCGCCCATGGTCAGCGCCCGCTCCAGCACGTTGCGAAGTTCACGGATATTTCCCGGCCAGTCATAGCCACCCAGGGCAGCCACGCCGGCGTCGGTAATTTCTCCCCGTATCTCCAGGCCCTCGCAGATCTCTCCCAGCAACGCTTCACACAACACCCCCAGGTCCGCCAGGCGATCCCGCAGCGGGGGTATGGGTATTTCCAGAACATTCAGCCGGTAATACAGGTCTGACCGGAACTCACCCTCGGCAATCATCGCCTCCAGGTTTCGGCTGGTTGCGGCTATGACACGCACATCCACCGACGCCACCTTGTTTGACCCCAGGGGCTCAATTTCACCCTCCTGCAGGGCCCGCAGCAATTTCGCCTGCAGCGAAAGCGGCATATCCCCCACTTCGTCCAGAAACAGGGTGCCACCGTTGGCCAGCTGGAATTTACCCTCGCGGGTACGTCGGTCAGCACCGGTGTAGGCCCCTGGCGCAACACCAAAAAACTCGGCTTCCAGGAGGTTGTCGGGGATAGCGGCAACGTTCACACCCACGAATGGCTTTTCCGCCCGGGTGGAAACAGAGTGAATCGCCTGTGCCAATACCTCCTTGCCGGTGCCGGTCTCGCCTAACAGCAGCACCGGCATGTCACGGCCGGCCGCGAGCCGGGCCCGGCGCTTGACCTCCAGTGCTGCCGGGCTGGCGCCGACAAAGTCGGCCAGGTTGTAGCGGGTTCCACGTGTCTTTTTTGCAAGTGCCTTGCGGGCAGCGGCCAGATCCTGGTGCAGGCGGCGATACTTGGCCACCAGGGGCGTCAGTGGTTGCAGGTCGTCGTAAAGAACAAACGCTACCGCCCCCATGATTCGCCCGTCATCGTCGTAAAAGGGCAACCGGGTAACCACTAGCTGCTGTTTGTTGTGTTCCATGATGTCGAGCAGCAAAGGCTTGCCGGTTTCCACTACCTCCGGCATCCGGGTCTGGGGAATAACCTGACGCACCAGCTTGCCAATGACGGCCTTGGGATCACCCAGGCCCAGCAGGTGGGAGTAACTGCTGTTGATCCAGGTGATGCGGCTCTCGTGGTCAACCGCAATGGCACCCGCGCTGGCTTCCTCGAACATGGGAAACAGGGCCTCAATCAGGTCCCTGGTCAGGCCATTCTTGTTGTTATCTGTAAACAGCTCTGTCATGTACCCTGTACCACCGGGTTGGATGTTATTCATGGCAATATCCATGGCACCCGGCGAACCGGGTGCGGTGAGGAAAGTATATGGTGCCCCCGGAACGGGGGCAAACAATGCCGGCCGGCAACCTGGCAGGGCCGGCCAGAGGTGCGTCAGTCCGGGATCTGCACCTGGTTATCCCTGAATACGATGAGGTCACCCGTCTCCGGGTCCGTCGCTATCGGCGGCAGGTTGGACTCCGTCAGGGGAGTCGCAATGTCGCCCCGCGGCACGGTTCTGACCACCTGGCTGGGAGGTAGAGCCTGATCATCAGCAAGGCTCGCCCACACCAGGTCAAGCGCCTGGAAGAAGTAGTGATGCAGGGGTATGTACCTGTCGGCAATTCCCGGGAATCCGTTCAGCACATCCAGATGCTGGGCATTGAGGACCTCATAGTACCTCAGCCTGCTGCCACTGCCCTCTACCCGCTGATTCAGGCCATAGTATGGTCTGGAGGTGTGGTTGATGGGCAAAATGGCATCCGAACGGCCGGTCACGAAAACCGTGGGCTTGCCCCGGAGATTGCCGGAGGCCCGCACCTGGTCAATACCATCGGCAATGCGATCCGCCATATCCGCAGCACTGCCTGAAAGCGGTCCACCGGACGCAACATCTGTACCCACCGCAAGGCCTCTCAGGCAAAGCAGCGCATCCAGCCCATAATCCTGCTGGCTGGAACTGGACGAAGCGCTGACCGCAAGATTGGTGGGCTGGCCTTCGGCGTCGTCATACACCAGATTCACCCCGGCACTGGGCGGAATTCCGTTGCTTGCCGAGAACAATGCGGCTTCCTGGGCACCACTGAGTGGCGTCACGGCTCCTCCGTCACCGGTTGCCGCCAGGCTGACACCACACAGCCTGTCTTCAACCCCGGCTTTGCCATAGGCGTTGGCGTAAGTCACAGCGATGCCCTGGGCAACCGCCAGCCCGAAATGGCTGGGTGCCAGCAAGTTCTGCTCCGGCTGGATGCCCACTTCCTCTTCCAGGATGCGCAGTGCGTCAGACGCACGATCGTCCGTGGTGGCGCCCGCAACCAGACCCTTGTTGGACAGGGAGTTGCAGATGTTCTCCGCAATGGTGAAATCATTGAAAGCGGCGTTCAACGGAGCCACATCGCGGACTTCCGGCGCGATATTGGCGCAGCCCTGGTACACAGCCAGCGCCGATGTGTAGTCCAGCAGGCCGCGGCTGTGTTCGACAATTTCGGGGCCGTTGCCCTGGCGGATGGTAAAACTGGTATCCACCTCAGGGTTAACGTTGGGCTCCGACACCGCCACTCCGTCAATCAGTCCGCGGTCATCCTGTTCCGCGGCACGGACGGAAGCACCGCCACCGTTGGAAACGCTGGAGGCAATCACCAGGGTGTTCTTCGGCTTCACCTTCACAACCTTGCGGCCATTGCCGGTTTGCTGCCCGAACTTCTCATTCAGCACATAAAACCCGAACTCGATGGACTGGAGTACATGCCGGCCCCAGTCTGCCTCGGGATTGACCCGGGAATGGGCGTGTTTATAGGCGAAACGGTCGGGCCAGGCGGCGTCAAAATCCGCCCGCTCCTGGTCATCCAGATCGGCCCGGAACTGTACTGGCTCATCGGCCTGGGTCAGGGTTCCGTCAATGCGCTGGGCGGCATTGGTGGCTAGGTTGTGGGATCCGGTACCGGTTCCCTTGTCGGTGTAGACCACCGCACAACCTTTCTTCAGCCCCCATTCCCCGGCGGTGCCAATGGCACCGTAGATACCCCGGGAGCCCGATGAAGGTGCGGTAATCATGCAGGCCCTGTCAGGGTCGAAACTGTCCGGCACTTGGACCATCACTGTAACCGGTACGTCACTGCCTTCGACAGACATGTAGGCGACATGCTCTTCCCCCGGAATCATACCTTCGCCACCATTACCAACCTGGGGCCCGAAAAATTCGCCATAACCACCACCGGGAGCTGTGTCCACAAGGGCGCGATAGTTATTGTAAATAGCCAGTGTCCGGAGCTCTTCCGCCGTGGGATTGAGAGGATCATCAAATACAGGCGCGGTGCCACTGCCGAGGCCGGAGGCACCAAGCCCACCTGTCAGCAGGTCATTGGTGGTGCCATCATACTGGCTGGACCGAACCTCGCCCTGGATAAAGTCCGGGAGCTGGTTGAAAGGTAAGTCGCTATCTTTACAGGCAGACACGGTTAACGTAACCGCACCGATTAACGTGCATTGCAGTAATGTTTTCATGATTTTTCCCTGTTGTTTTTGTTAGACACGGGAACCCGGCGCACAAGAGAAACACCAGGCACCACCCCCGTACCCATGCGCATCCTGTGCCAATAAGGCATCTGGTTGATATTGAAAGTAAATTTAATTATTCGGAAAGATCCCGGACGCAGGTTTCCGGATATTCGGACAGTTATGACTCGACAGGCAGCCAGAAAAGGTTGTGTTAAGCGAGCTCAGGGGCAAAAGCGCTCGAATGTGTCGATATCCGGACACTGTCTGAATTTCCGGACAGACGTTTGCGTAAACCCATGGGAAGGGGACCAGAAGGAGTAAAGCCGCCGCCAGGAAGTTCTGCTTGATGGCTACCGGGACACTAGGATTGCGCTCCCGAAACAGTATATAATTTAACCAACACATGCTACCTCAAGCTACCTCAGGGAAGATGGTTATGTTGCGAATTCTGGTTCTTGTCTCAGCACTGATTTCCACACCGGCAATGGCTACCCTCGTTACCTACGAGTATGCCTTTGAATACGATGATATTTCCGATTGTGATCAGGGCTGCAACCCCGAATCCGCGCCGGGACAGGGCTACCTCAAAGTCGATAAGTCCGATAACTCGCTTCGGCACCTGTCACTGGAAACCGGCAGTTTCAGCCTGCACTGGAATGGCCACGCCCACCTCCAGACTTACGAGGATGGCTGGCCGGTAACCGGCGGACAGTTCTATTCCGCACAAAGCCACATCAACCACACCTCCTATACGGTTTCACTTTTTCTGGACCTGTTCTTTGTTCCGGAGGATTCACACCCCCTGGATTACTTCGAAAACGCGGTGGAACACTCCAATACGGTCGAAAACGGGACCTCTCGCTGGGCCCTGTTCGGACAGTTTCAGAAAGTGGCGGTGGCCAGCGTACCCGAGCCTGCAAGCCTGCTACTGATGATGACCGCACTGCTGGGCCTCGCCGGGCGCCACTGGCGCAACACCACCCGCTCCTGAGCACTGCAGACCACCGGTTCCTCTCACCCAAACGCCCCGGAACAGACTGCAGGGGGCTAGAGGGTAACAAACGGAGCCACAGTCAGCGCCAGAATGACCAGTATGGCAAGGCACGCGGCAAGAGTGGTGACCGGTTTGTGGCGCAACCGATGCCAGAAGCCCCCCGTTCGCCCTTCCGCCAGGTCCCGCTCATAGGCCTCACGCTGGCGCTGTAAACGCTCCCGCTGGTAGTTTTCCAGCAATTCCCTGGCTCGCCGGGCTTCGTCGTTGTCGTGGACCCAGAAGCCACCCATACTGATCCCCCAACGGCTGGGCGGGGTTTCGTAATAGGGCACATCATGCGCTTCAAACAGCTCGCGGATTTCGTCCGCTTCGTCGTCGGGAACGTGACGCAGGTTCATGAGGTGGTTGGTCATGGTATGTCTGGCACCGGGTTATGGGATACCCTTATCCTAGCATTCCGGAGAAGCTCACACCGCCCGGATCACCAGGAAAATCAATGCCAGACAGCGCCATTCGACGATTATTGGAGTTCGACAGCCAGGTTCAGCGCGACAGCGACCAGTCCCAGGCCTTCCTTCATCGGAGGGACCGCCGCTTTGCCCTGGATTGCCGGGACAGAGGGCAGTCTGCCGAGCCAGAGCTATGGCTCGACCATGTCCGTCGCCTACGCCTGCCATCCCCCACCAACGATCCCTTGCGTCAATGGCGGCACCTGACCACCGGCTTTGCCCTGGCCGGCCTGGTCACCGGAATTCTGGCCATGCTGGGCCTGCTGTTCTACGACGGCGCGCAGAGAATCAACCTCACGGTTATCCTGGCGTTTGTACTGCTTCAGGGCCTGCTGGCCATGATCACCACGGTACAGGCCTTTGCTGGCTGGCAGCCATGGCGCTGGCTGCAGACGAAACTGTTCCGTGGCAGCCTCCCCGGCGCACTGAAACCTCTCCAACCTATACTCATGGCCCGTGCCGCCCACACCGGTGGGCTGATGTTCGGCCTGGCCGGTTTGTTCACCCTGCTGGTACTTGTGGTGGTACAGGATCTCGCCTTCGGCTGGAGCACCACTCTCGATACCGGTTCCGACAGCTATTACCAGCTGCTGTCAGCTCTGGCCACGCCTTGGCAGAACCTTTGGCCCGCCGCGTTTCCCGACAGGGAGCTGGTGGACACCACCCGGTTCTTCCGCAGCGGCAACGATGGCACAGCCAACCCTGCAATCTGGGGCCGCTGGTGGCCGTTCGTGGCCATGGTGTGGGTCACCTATGTGATCCTGCCCCGCCTGTTGCTGCTGGCTCTGGCAAGCATTCATACCGGCATCAGGGCACGCAGGGAACTGTCCCGGCACCCGGGCATGATTGCCCTGCAGTACCGTATGGAGACCCCGGCGCTGGAGACCGGCAACCTGCACAACGACGCTGCCGACCAGCCGGACACCAGCACCTGCGGGCAAACGCACCCTCTGCCCGCGGGTCAGGTACTGATCCGCTGGGCCGGTGCCGGTAACCCCGAACTCCCGGACTCCCTCTCCGCGGGTTGCCTCGACATACTTGCAGCTGGCGGCAACGCCTCCCTGGAGCATGACAATCTGGTGATCCTGAGGGCAGGACAGGTTCTTTCCGGCGCCCCCGACCCTACGGCCCTGGTGGTCACCCGCAGTTGGGAGCCACCGACCGGCGAGTTGGCGGATTTCCTGCGCGAAGCCCGCAAGTCCTGGCCACCAAGCACGCTTATAGCCCTGGTGCCCATGGCGGCGGAACCTGACCAGGCGCCACCGGAGCATCAGGTCAACCAATGGTTGCGGTTTGCCGACAGAGCCGGAGATGGCCAGCTCGTTGTCAGCACGCCCGATATGGCCTCGCCGGAGGCCCGAATACGCCGCGTCTTCCATGGTGAGGGCCAGCAATGACTACGCCCGTATTTGCCGTGGTTGGCCACCCCAACAAGGGAAAATCCAGCGTTGTCGCCACGCTGTCACAGAACGATGCAATCGCCATCGCCCTGGAACCTGGAACAACCAGGAAACGTCAGGAATATCCCCTGACAGTTGATGGCCAGACGCTTTACACGCTGGTGGACACCCCCGGTTTCCAACGCCCCCGCCGGGTACTGGAATGGCTGGAAGCCCACAGCATCGCCGCCTCGGACCGGGCGGAAACCGTGCAGGCATTTGTTATCCAGCACCGTGACGACGGCGGATTCACCGACGAGTGCGAGTTACTGGCACCACTGACACAGGGTGCCGGAATCATTTACGTGGTTGATGGCTCCGTGCCCTACAGCACGCAGCATGAGGCCGAAATGACCATTCTGCGCTGGACCGGACGGCCAAGCCTGGCGCTGATTAACAGTATCGGTGAGGACGACTACAGCGACACCTGGGCACAAGCACTTGGCCAGTTCTTCCAGGTTGTGCGCAAGTTCGATGCGGTTAGCGCCCCGTTCGAACAACATCTCAGCCTTTTAAGGGCATTTGGCCAGTTGGAGCCGGACTGGGAGCAGCCCCTTGAACAGGCAACCACTTTTCTGCTGGCCCAGCGACGCCAGCGTCGGGCCCAGGCAGCCGCCCTGATTGCCCGTACTCTGGAAGACATGATGTCGTTCCGTGAGAAACGAACCCTCACCACCCTCCAGACCAGCGAAATGTCCGAAGAGGAACTTGCCAGCCAGCTACGAACCAGTTGGTACCAGAACCAGCGCAAACGGGAACAACACCTGCGGATCGCCATCGAAAAACTTTACGAACATCACCGCGTAAAGCGCCAGGAAGCCGAACTTGAATGGCACAGTGAACACGATCTTTTCAGCGAGGACAGCCGCAAGGCCTGGGGCGTGAACCGCCGTTACCTGGCAACGGCCGGATTCGGGGCCGGTGCCGTGGGCGGCGCCGGTGTGGATGCGCTGACCCTGGGTCATTCACTGGGAACGGGGGCACTGATCGGCGGATTGATCGGGGCGGCAGGCAGCTATTTTTACGGCGACCGCCTGGCATTGCCGGTGCTGAATACCGGAGTGCTGAGCAACGGGCTCAGGACC
>CAZFPG010000114.1:0-9196 GCA_964521055.1 uncultured Marinobacter sp. | reverse complement strand
GGCTTTTTCCACATAACCGGGCAATTCGGTGCGGCCCTTGACGCCGCCGAAGGCAGAGCCCTTCCAGACCCGGCCGGTCACCAGCTGGAACGGGCGGGTGCTGATTTCCTCGCCGGCACCGGCCACGCCGATGATGATGGACTCGCCCCAGCCCTTGTGGCAGCACTCCAGGGCGGAACGCATCACGTTCACGTTGCCGATACACTCGAAGGAGTAGTCCACACCGCCGTCGGTCATTTCGATGATGACTTCCTGGATCGGCTTGTCGTAATCCTTGGGGTTGACCACATCGGTGGCGCCCAGCTGTTTCGCGATGTCGAATTTGCCGGGGTTGATGTCGATGGCGATGATGCGGCTGGCCTTGGCCATGGTGGCGCCGATGATGGCCGCCAGCCCGATTCCGCCGAGGCCGAAGATGGCCACAGTTGCGCCTTCTTCCACCTTGGCAGTGTTCAGTACCGCACCAATACCCGTAGTGACACCACAGCCCAGCAGGCAGACTTTCTCCAGTGGTGCATCCTTGGGGATTTTCGCCAGGGAGACTTCCGGAAGGACGGTGTATTCGGAGAAGGTGGAACAACCCATGTAGTGGTAGATGGGCTCGCCCTTGTAGGAGAAGCGGGAGGTGCCGTCCGGCATGACGCCCTTGCCCTGGGTTTCGCGCACAGAGCCACACAGGTTGGTTTTTCCGGAAGTGCAGAACTTGCACTTGCCACATTCGGCGGTGTACAGGGGAATCACATGGTCGCCCACTTCCACGGACGTGACGCCCTCGCCAACGGCCTCAACAATCCCACCACCTTCATGACCCAGGATGGCCGGAAAGTTGCCTTCGGAATCAGCACCGGAAAGGGTGTAGGCATCGGTATGGCACACGCCGGTAGCAACGATGCGCACCAGCACCTCCCCTTTCTGTGGAGGGGCAACGTCCACTTCGACGATTTCCAGCGGTTTGTTAGGGGCAAATGCCACCGCGGCACGGGATTTAATCACGGGTAGGCTCCTTGTAATCATTGTCGGGATTCGCCGTCCTATAATCGCTGATACACTGGCTGACGTACAGTATGAAAACAAATCTGACTGCCCAGCGTGATACTGGCTGCCTGATCTCAGAAGGACCCGCGAACCATGACCACACCACAACAGGCGCTTGCCCGCATCATCGATACCTGCCAACCCGGCACTCTCGTGGTCTGCGGTGACATTGCCGGTGACGTGGGTAAGCATTGGTGCCGGCACCACGGCGAGTCCGCCATGACAACCCTGGACACCAGCGCCCCCAATGAGGCCTTCCCGCTGCCAGAAACCCAGGACCTGGCGCTGGTTACCGACACCCTGGAGCACCTAAGCCACGAACAGGGGGAAGTCCTGCTGGGTCAGCTTCGCAACTATGGCACGCACCAGATCGCCGTGGTGGTGGCAGACATCCCCGAGTGGTCATTCAAAGACTTCATCGGGCTGGGCTTTCGCCGCCAGGCGGAACTGGGAGAAAAGAACGACCCGCTGACTCTTTACACCTACAACATCGACAACTACAACCACAAACGCGCCTGGAATAACCCGGACAACTGGGCCAATCCGGAAATGTGGGACAAGGCGCGGTGGTAAAATTTCGAGAGGAAAGTGTCGGAATAATTTACACCAAAACCTTCCCCCGGCCAGCTTTAAATTTCCATACCAATGAAATATATCACTATTTTAACAGTGGCATTAAACTTGCCTAACCCGCGACCGAATCTACAGAAACAACCATGAAGTTAAAGGTCGAGGTAGTCCAATGAACAAATATCATACTTCCATTCTTGCCGGCGCAATGGCACTGGCCTTCTCAAGTGCAGCCAGCGCGGTACTGATTGAAGCGTCCGACGCGGGCGTAATGACCACCGATGTAGCCGGCGCCACCGTCATCGATTTTAACGACGGTTCCTGTGCACCTTACGCAAGTTGCACTGGAGATTTCACAATCCTGGATGGCTCTACCGGGCAGAATGCCGCGCCTCCGGGAGTAACCGACAACTATCTCGCCGTCCCGAATCCCAAAAGCAACGGTACTGCCACTTTGGCCCTGGGAACAACGTCGAATTATTTTGGCCTTTACTGGGGATCCATCGACTCCTACAACACCATCACTTTCCTGCTGAACGGCGTCCTCGTGGACAGCTTTGGCGGCAGTGACGTTGCGGCCTACATTCCCGGAAGTGCCGACGGCAATCAGACCTCCGACGATTCGAACCGCTACATCAATTTCTTCTTTGGTTCAGAGCTGTTCGATGAAGTCAGGCTCTCAAGCACCCAGTTCGCTTTCGAGAGCGACAACCATGCCTACGCCAAGGTACCGGAGCCAGGAACACTGGCGCTGCTTGGCCTGGGGCTTACCGGCTTCGCCTTTACGCGTCGCCGTAAATCTGCCTGATTCCGCATAGGATCGGCAGCCGGGGCACCCATCAGGTGCCCTTTTTTATGCGGTTAAAACGCCTGAGGTTTACAGCGACTCGATCACGCCCAGATTACACCGGCACGCCTCGATATAAGAGGCGCCGAACAGATTGTAGTGGTTGAGGGTGTGATAGAGGTTATAGATCGCCCGCTTGGTACTGTAGGCCTCTGTCCTTGGGTAAGCCTTGTCATAGGCGCGGTAAAAGGCCGGGGAAAAGCCGCCAAACATTTCCGTCATGGCAACATCCGCTTCCCGATCGCCAAAATACACTGCAGGATCGATCAGCCATGGGCCGGCGTTGTCGAACAGCACATTGCCGGACCATAGGTCACCATGCAGCAGGCTGGGGTGTTTGCAGCACTCATTCAGGAACTGCGCCAGGGTATCGCCCTTTTTACCGAGCACAGTCTCGAACTCATCCTTCACCTGCCGATTACGGATCATCCCGACCTGTACGCCCAGCCGGTCTTTCAGAAAAAAATCGCCCCAGTCGTCCGTCAGGCGGTTTTTCTGCGGCAACAGCCCGATCATATTGTCGCTATCAAACCCGTATTGTGGCTGACGAACAGCATGCATCCTCGCCAGTCCCTCCCCCAGCCTTGTCATTGCCGCCTCATCTGCCGGGCCCGGACTGATGCGGGGAATCACCAGTTCCCGCTCCGACACTGACTTTACCTGCGGAACACGCAGTTCGCTGACACCTGCGTCCTTCAGCGTCGCAGCCAGCAACTCAAGCCCCCTTGCCTCCCATAACAGGGCATCAGCAAAAGACGTAGGATTGTTTTTGACGTAATCGGCCATACCCACAGTATAACCATGACCCGGAAGTAACCTGCAAACCCCTTGGTTTTGTCTGAGCCTTGATGGATCATGGTTCAGGAAAGGCACTTCAATACAGGTATCAGCCAATGGCTACTTTCAGTGATCGCAAGGCAAATGAACAGTTGAGGACCGAGGCCGACAGGGTCCGCCGCGACGATGTCGCTGATCTGTTAAACCGCCAGAGAGCCATTGAAGAGAAGGTCAGAAGCAGCGGCAAGTTACGCCGTTTCAGCACCGACATCCGCCTGATGTTTTCCATGCTGGGTGACTATTGGCAGGGGAACTACCGGGAGGTGCCCTGGAAAAGCATCGCGGCCATTGCCGGCGCCCTCATCTATGTACTCAACCCCCTGGACCTGATTCCGGATCTGCTACTGGGAATCGGCTTCCTGGATGACGCCGGTGTCGTGGCCGCCTGCCTGGCCTTCGTGGAATCCGACCTGCTTCGCTACGCAGCATGGAAGGAACGGGCCGAACAGACCGCCACCACAATGGTGCATGACCAGAAATAACGCACAATATTGGAGCATCTATCGCCTCACTTCTATCTTTTAGCATCCTGTATTCCGGCGAAATATACCCCTAGGCCGTTACCCTCCCTTACATTGCCTCAAAACGGAACACTCCTTGCTTGGTGTGCACGCTATCAATGCACAACCCGCCCGTGACGGCGGATAAAACCAAAAAATCAGGAGCAACCAACCCGTGGATATCACGAGTGCAGTACATACCCTGACCGAAAGCGCCAACACGCTGTTTATCCTTATCGGTGCCATTATGGTACTGGCCATGCACGCCGGCTTCGCCTTCCTTGAAGTGGGCACGGTACGCCACAAGAACCAGGTCAACGCTCTGGTAAAGATCATGACCGACTTCGGCATCTCCGCCGTCGCCTACTTCTTCATCGGCTACTACATTGCCTATGGCAGCCATTTCATGGCCGGCGCCACGGAGCTGACCGCAGCCAATGGCTACGATCTGGTCAAGTTCTTCTTCCTGATGACCTTCGCCGCGGCCATTCCCGCCATTGTTTCCGGCGGCATTGCCGAGCGGGCAAAATTCTACCCGATGCTGATCGCCTCCGGCCTGATTGTGGCTTTCGTGTACCCATTCTTTGAGGGCATGATCTGGAACGGCAATTACGGCTTCCAGGCCTGGCTTGAGAACCAGTTTGGTGCAGCCTTCCATGACTTCGCCGGCTCCGTTGTGGTGCATGCCGTTGGTGGCTGGATTGCCCTAGCAGCGGTGCTGCTGCTTGGCGCGCGCAATGGCCGCTACCGCAACGGCAAAGTGGTGGCTTTTGCACCGTCCAACATTCCGTTCCTGGCCCTGGGCGCCTGGATCCTGACCGTGGGCTGGTTCGGCTTTAACGTGATGTCGGCCCAGACCCTGGACGGCATCAGCGGCCTGGTGGCCGTGAACAGCCTGATGGCAATGGTTGGCGGGGTCCTGGTAGCCATGCTGGTAGGCCGCAAGGACCCGGGTTTTATCCACAACGGGCCGCTGGCTGGCCTGGTGGCCGTATGCGCCGGTTCAGACCTGATGCACCCGGTTGGTGCGCTGATCACCGGTGGCATCGCCGGCGCCGTCTTCGTGTACATGTTTGAATGGGCCCAGGACAGGATCGAGCGCCTGGACGACGTGCTGGGTGTCTGGCCCCTGCACGGGGTATGTGGTGTCTGGGGTGCCATCGCCGCGGGCATCTTTGGCCAGGAAGCCTTCGGCGGCCTGGGCGGAGTCAGCCTGATGTCCCAGATCATCGGCGCGGTTGCCGGCGTTGTGGTGGCCTTTGTGGGCGGCCTGATTGTCTATGGCATCGTCAGCGCCATCTCCGGCCTGCGCCTGACCGATGAAGAAGAGTTCAACGGCGCGGACGTCAGCATCCACCGTATCGGTGCAACTTCACTGGAATAACGCCGCTGCCGCCCGTATATCGAGTGAGACCGGCTCAAGCGCTCAGTCGCTGTACCCGGTCAGCTCCATATATCCCACACCCCCGTGGGAGCCGGTGACGGATACCGGGCTTTCCCAATAGGGATAAAGCCCGGTGTTCCAGTATTCGCCTGGTGGCGCTGCGATCGTCAGGTCGACGTTCTTCTGCGGAATCTTCAGATGCCATGCCACGGGCACGCGGCCAAGTGGCGATTCATCCCAACGGACCGGAGCCAGGGTCAGAGCATCAATGCCCAGCGTCTCAACCTGACCATCGGCATTGATCCAGCTGCCTGACAGAAAGGCACCTTCATCCTCCCGCAGGCGAAAGGCCATCAGCTTCTCGCCACCCTCCAGGTGCAGGGCAAACCAGTCCCAGCCCTGCTGGCCGGCCTTTAAAAACTGGCTGCTCCATTCCCGGTCGAACCAGCCCTTGCCGGACACCTCCAGGGTTTCATCCCCCAGCGTCACCGTTCCCTCGATCTGTAAATCCACCAGGCTGAAATACATGGAGCCTTCACCACTGTCGGACTTGGCACTGAAACCCTCGTTGCCATGGGCGATCGGGTTACCGGTGTTGCTGAGCCGCAAGTCATAGGCCCAGCCATCGCCTTGCACCTGCAAGCGCCACTCATCAGAGCCCGGCACCGAGTCCAGCCGCCAATCATCCAGCCATACCCGGGATGGCTCCACCGTGGCGCCCGCATGACCCACATTGCCCCGGGCCAGTTTCTCGGCGAACCAGTGTTCTCCGTTAAACGACACCGCCCCGTGGGCCATCCAGGCCGCCTCAAGTGGCCAGCTGTCTGGGGCCGGAGGCTCACTTTCGATGCTTCGGGGCTGCAGGGCCTGACGGAACTGGGTCCATTGCACGCCAAGGGAGTCGCCGTCAGAGGTTTCCAGGTTGGCGGTGAGGTACCACCACTCGATGCGATGCTGCGGATGAGGGCCCCAATCCTCGGGAAAGCTCAGGGTATCTTCGGGCTGCGGTTGCCGGAAACCGGATTCATCCACCTCCCCAACCTGTTGGGCCAGCCCGGCGAAGCCGGCCTCAGTTGAGGAATCCGAACAACCCGCGACCACCATGGCCAACAAGAACGCAGTAATAATGGCACGCACGCTCATATTTCCACCTGTTTGCCGCTTGCCCGGTGAACCAGCTGCCGACGCATCAGTTGTGCAACCACAAGACCAGTGATCACCGCCACCAGTCCCAGCTCCAGCCAGAACCCGGGATACAGCGCCATCGGCAGTGACCAGCCAAACGCCAGAGGATTGATACGGCTGACCAGCACCCAGGTGAGCCAGATGCCGAGCGGCAGGGCAGCAAGTGCGACTGTCAATGTCAGGGTGACCGACAGGCGCCGAAGCTGATTGCGGATGACTCTGGCGGGCAGACCCCATATGCCCAGCAACCGGAAATACCAGACCCGGGTGGTGAAAAACACCCAGCTCATGATCAGCAGAGCAACTGCAGCCAGCACCAGCGTCAGCAAACTGATCGCCCGGGTGAGCAGAAAGGTCTGCCCAAACACCTGCGATGCCAGGGCGCGGATGCTGGCATTATCCCTGACAGTCACGTCGGTTACATTCCAGACCTCCGCCAGCTGTTCACGGACATCAGCCAGGGCCACCTCACCGGGATTCACCGAGAAACTCTCGGATCGGGCGCTGAAGTCCGCCGGCAGTGCCGACCCGGCCATCAGTATTTCCCCCGCGGGGCGCCCGTAGTCCGCATAGATGGCCACCACCTCTGCGCTGATTGCGGTACCCGCCACCAGGACTTCCAGTGCATCACCTACCTCAAGCTTATGACGACGGGCCAGTTGCTCGTTGACCATCACTGCACCCTGTTCAAGCTGCTGCCAGGGTTTATCAATGCTGGCCAGCAGGGTCCAGTCCGCGACAAGGTCGCTGATGGGTGCCAGTGCAAACAGGTCGACGGGTAGTGGTTTAGCTTCGCTGCCAGCACCTTCACTACTGATGGCAGCCTCGCCACGGGTCACCCGGTGCCAGGGTCCGATGCCTTCAAGATTCCGCAACCGGTCCGCCACCGGGCTGGCATCCGCCCCGGGCGGCACTTCCACGTAGAATTCCGCCTCCAGACGCTGGGCCAGCCAGTCGTCGAAAGTGCTTTCGAAGGTTGTCACCAGTGCCTGCACCGCCAGCACGGTCGCCATGGCGAACTGCAGCGCCACCACCGGCAACGCCAGATGCCGGAACATCACCGCCAGTTCCCGACGACGCCAGCGCGTGAGCGGGCCCATCCCATCCGGACTGGCACGGTCGGATAGCCTTTGCGCCAACAAAGCCAGCAGACCGGGAGTAAGCCAGCCGGCACCGACAAACACCAGCGCTGTGCCCACAAAAACCCGGGCCAGATCCGGAGCCAGCGCAACAACCGCCAGCCCCGCCAACAGAACCAGCACCGCAACCAGACGGCCGCGGCTCGAACTGACCGCACCCTGCCAGCGCTTCGGCACCAGCCAGTCCACGAGGCAAACCGCCAGCACCAGCAACACCATGACTCCGGCGGCCTGCCAGGGCAAAGCTTCTGCGGAACCGGCATAGAGAGTTACATCAAACAGGCTGTCGAGCGCCTGCCCGAAACCACCACCCAGCATTCCCGCCAGCCGCGCTCCCAGCCAGAGCCCCGGCAGTACACAAACCCCGGTAAGCACCACCAGCTCCAGCGCCAGCAACTGCCGCACACGCCGGCCGGGCACGCCGAACCGGAACAGCAGGTCAAAGCTCTCCTGGCGCTGGGCAACACCCAGGCGATGCACGCTACGCACCAGCAGGCCGGTGATCAGCAGCACCAGCAGGCTGAGGGCATCCAGGTTGAGCAGAAAGCTGTCCGCCAGCTCGCCCGTGGGCGGGCCCAGTGAAAATTCCCGCAGGGTGTAGTCTTCCGGCAAAGTTGCATGTTCGTTGTTCGTGAGCAGGTAGAGCCGGCTGTCGTAGCCGTCACGGGCAAGCCTTGCGGCATCACTGATATCAAGAAACGGCGCACCGTCCAGTTGGCCCGGATTCCCACCGGGGGCCGATTCGCCGAAGCATCCCATGGCCAGGGGATCGATACCGATCACCCGGCCCTCGGGAGGTGGGCGCTGTATCTCCAGCCAGGGTGCAACGCACACCCCGGTCATTCGCAGGTCGGCAAAGTCTTCCACGTTGACGGGCTGACCATCAGAGCGCACGACATGGGCCCGTGCTTCCACCGCCTCTTCACTCTGGAACAGGCTGTTACGGGCCTGATCTGTCAGCACCGTGACACCGGTCCACAGCATGGTGGCCAGTACAATCATCAGCCCCAGCGCCGCCAACTGAAAGGGATGGCGGCGGTAATGACTGACGAAGGCGCGGATCAGCATCATGGATTAACCGGCACCACTCAGGTGAAGAGCACTGAGGTCGAGCAGGTGATCGCAACGGGACGCCAGTTCCCGGTCGTGGGTGGCAAGTACGAGGGCGCACCCGGTGTCCTGTTGCATGGCGAACAGGCAATCGGCTACCTCATCAGCAGTATGGCGGTCGAGACTGCCGGTAGGCTCATCCGCCAGTATCACTGCCGGTGCCATGGCAAACACCATGGCCAGTGCGGCACGTTGCGCCTGGCCACCGGAAACCTGGTCCGGGTAGCGGTCCGCCTCCGCGCCAACGCCCAGTCGTTCCAGCCAGCCACGCTCGTTACCGCCTGTGTGTCCGGCGAGATGCGACCGCAGGCGCACATTGTCCACCAGTGACAGGGCCGGCATCAGGTTTGCCTGCTGGAACACCACACCGATCAAACGCCGCCGCAGTTCGGCCCAGCGGGCTTGGGCACTGGCGCTTGCGGATTCGCTGAATGATTCCCCTGCCACGGTGACCGTTCCTTCGTCCGGCGCCTGCAGGCCGCACAGCAGGTTCAGCAGGGTGCTCTTGCCAGAACCGGAACGGCCCACAACCGCCAGGGACTCGCCCATAAAGAGGTCGAGCGACAGGTCGGTCAGAACCGTGACCGGC